>NZ_JBIQFG010000002.1:0-216791 GCF_045369345.1 Ureibacillus sp. 179-F W5.1 NHS
AATGGCTAGAAAATAGTTCGGTTTAAGTGGATCAGTTTTTAATTAATAAATGGCTCAATTTTTACTTGCGAAATACACATGATGGGGATAAAAATTGAAATGAATAAACAAGGAAACGACACACCCCATAATAAAGTTGGATTTATATTCAGTGACCATTTCTTTACGAAAATAAGAGAAATATAGATTCCTAATATAATCGAATTCATTAAGTTAACCCAAAAAATTAGACTAAAAATATATGTTGAGTCTATATAATTTCGGACTTGGGTCTCTAAATAAAAAATTAAAGATGATAAAATAATCAATCCAATAACCCAAAGTAACTTCCAGAAAAAAGCTAACCCTTTAAACTTTTTCAATGTAGTGCTCCTTTTTGATTCGACTTTCTTCTTAATTTATCATAAATTATCCTAATTAGTTAAAATTTTCAAAATGAATCAGTCGAGAAAACTAATAAGAAACAGTAAATTCGTATTTTTACCGAAATAAATCTGGCGTTAAACAAATAATTTATTTGATATTTTAAAAACCAGTTAGATTCTAACTGGTTTACCTAAATTTTTATGAATTTAATAATTTTCTTTTTTCTCGCTATTACTTCTCTTTTACTGGCATCCATATTTCACTATATACATTTTCGGCAGAATTATTATGCTTTATAAAAGAAATCCCTGGAATATTTGCTACTTCATATCCTGAAGTTGGTAACCATTCAGAATAAATTTTTGCATGGGTCTCTTGGAACGTAGATGGAAAAGGTCCTTGATTTGGGAAAATTGCCCATAGGCTTTCATCGATAGAAATTTGCTCTAAATCATCGAATGGATTTTCTTTTGTTGTTGCGAATCCGATCATATGGGTTAAATAGCCTTTTTCCTCTAAAAAACCTTCATCAAAATCATACGATACATTCAACACTTGATGAGGATATAAGTCAGCTAATTGATGCATTTCATTTCGTTGTTGTTCGGTAATTGACTGGGCTAGTTCTAAGATTGCATTATTTTCGCCTTCGAATTGAATGGGTACCCTTTTTGATACGCCCACTATATTGAATTTCTCTTTCTTTTCAATTTTAAATTCCATTGAAATACCTCCCTTTATATCGATAACGAATGTAAATTTAGGAAAGGATTTTTGAATTTTGTTCTTTATTACTTCTGAAGGTAAAAATCCACTCCATTCACGGAAGGCTCTTGAAAATCCTTCTATCGATTGAAAACCATATTTATAGGCAATATCCGTCACCTTTGCTCCGTTAATTAATTCAACATTTGCAACGGAAAATCTCCTATTTTTTATATAGTCTTTTAATGACATGCCAGCCATATAAGAGAACATTCTTTTAAAATGATAATCAGATAGACCTACAATTTTTGACATCTCTTCTCCGGAAATCTCTTCCGTCAAATGTGTTTCAATGTAGTCCATTAAATGATTAAATTTTTCAATCATCCATTTTCCCTCCTTTACAAGTTCATCTTATCGTTCATATTTAGGATTGACTCGATATTTTATATACGGAATATATCGGATGATAATCGATAATACAAGGTAGGTATGTAAAAAAGTAATCGTGATAACATGCAAAAACAAAATCTGCCCATTCTTTTAGAAAGAGCAGATTTTTATTCACTATGAATGGAAGTAGTTAGGAAGTCTATCTAGGTTTAGGATATGTCTTTTTCAACTTGTTCCACATTTCCATAAACGTACTTTTGTAAAAACTCCAATACCGTTTCTTCATATTCTTCGGGATTTTGATTAAAGGATTGGGCGTGGGCTCCTTTTTCAAAGAGCTTTAACATCTTTGGTTCTTCTTTTTCTTCATACATTTCTTCTGTCATATAAGGCAAAATAAAATCATCTTCAAGACTATGGATAAATAATACCGGGGATTGAATAGTTTTAACTGCTTCCTTCGGCGTGATACTTTTAAATGTATAGCCATCACGCATTTTTAAAAATATGTTTGCTAAATGGATGGGGATTTTCGTCCGTAAAATCGTTTCTTTTTTTAATATATAAGAGATAAGTTCCGAGAAATTTGAAAACCCACAATCCGCTATATAAAAGTCTGCTCCGTCTTCAACTAAACCCGCATATAAGATCATGCTTGCAGCTCCCATCGACTCTCCATGTATGCCAATAATGGCATCTTCACCAACAATCGATTTCATCGTTTGGACGACTGCAGCGATATCAAATTTTTCATAATAGCCATAACTTGTTGTTTTTCCCCCAGAATCACCGTGACGTCGATGGTCGAATACGAAGGAATTATAACCAAGTCGTTCAAACATACGAGCATATTTTACAGAATTAATTTTGTTTTCTGTAACACCATGACAGATGATAATCGTATTTTTTGTGTTAAGGGGTTGGAAGAAAATGCCCTTTATTGAATAGCCATTAGGAGAATCGATACTTAATTCATCCTTTGGACATTGATTGAACCATTTTTCATCAAAGCGTTGTGCTTTTAATTCACGATCATATATAAACGTTGCATCTTTATTTTTAATATACATCAATCGATTCGAAGCAACGAAGCCGAAGACGGTAGTTGCAGCAGAAAGAATAGTGGTGATAATACTTGAAACCCAAAAGAATTTTCGTTTCATTAAAAACACCTCGATTCATTAATAGTAGTATTATTCTTTCTTTTGTCGCTATTCACTGTTCTATTATGAATTGTAAATAAATTTATATTAGCTCTAACGATTGGATAGTATTCAATGTACGAAAAATATCTTTATTACTATACTACGCAACAGTATTTGTTTGAGTTCGTGACAAATGGGAGAATGTTTTAGATGAAAGAGATTTTTTCAATTTCATGATAAACTAAAAAGGAAATACGAAATGGTAAGTAGGTGAATAGTATGGCGAAAAAGAAAAAACCATTCACTTCGGTAAAAAAGTCCAAAAGTGAAGATACATTAACATTACAAGACCAACTAAACGGTGATGTATTAGCAAAATTAAAAGCTGCGAAGAAAAATTTAGTAGAAGAAGAGCAGGCGAAAGAAGAAGAGCGTCAAGCGCGGTTAGCCTTTGAAAGAAAGCAACGGGAGAAAAATATGTCTTTTGAAGAGCTACTTGAGAAATACGGCGATCAAGGATCGAAGTTTTAATCGATGTTGTCGTTCGAAAAGAAGGTATTTTCCATTCAAACTACATACTCAAAAGAAAAAAGTAGTATTAGGAAACATGAACTGAATCCCGAATAGTGGACACTTTAAAAAAAGTGGACCTATTCGGGGTTCAGTTCAACATAACTAATACTACTTTTTTCTATTTGTTCAATAATCCCTTGATTGTTTTTTCTTTCTAAAAGCATAAGAAATAAATAAAAGAATAAACCAAAGAGGTGTTAATAATAATGCCGTTCTCGTTTCTTCAGCCATGAACATTATAAGTAAAATACAAACAAAAAGCACCAATACTACATAGTTTATAAAGGGTGTAAAGGGCGCCTTAAAAGTAGACTTTCTATGTAAATCCCGTCGAGTTTTTTTATAACGTATATGGGATATTAAAATGATACTCCACACCCAAATAAAACAAATGGCACTAATTGTTGTGACGATACTAAAAGCAGCATCTGGAATGACATAACTTAATAATGCCCCAATGGATAAAACAACGGATGATATGAAAAGGGCATTTGCTGGTACAGCATGTTTATTTAAATTACTTAAATGTTTTGCACCTTGTTTATTTTTACTTAAGTTATACATAATACGGCTTGTTGAAAATAACCCACTATTACAAGCAGATGCGGCAGATGTTAAAACAACAAAATTAATAATGCCCGCTGCTATCGGAATACCGACTAAACTAAATACTTGTACAAAGGGACTGCTTTCTGCATTCAGTTCTGTCCAAGGATTAATACAAAGAATGACGAAAATAGCTCCAACATAAAAGAGCAAAATGCGTAATGGAATTTTATTTATTGCCGATGGAATATTCTTAACAGGATTAGAAGTTTCCGCTGCAGAAACACCTACTAATTCCACTCCTACAAAGGAGAATAGAACCATTTGAAAGGCAAGTAAAAATCCAGTAACGCCATTCGGGAATACTCCGCCATGTTCCCATAAGTTTGAGATTGAAACCGTACCACTATTTGTTTCAAAACCAGTGACAATCATTACCATACCGATAACGATTAAAGCAATAATTGTAACGACTTTAATTAAGGCAAACCAAAATTCTAATTCTCCAAATAGTTTAACAGTCAACAAATTAAATCCAAGTAATAATACGAGACATATAATAGCCGGAATCCATTGGGGTATATCGAACCAATATCGAACATAAACCCCTACGGCAATAATATCGGCCATTGCTGTCATAATCCAACAGAACCAATAAGTCCAACCTGTTATATAGCCAGCCCAAGGACCGATATAATCTACTGCAAAATCGTTAAAAGATTGATAGCCTTTATTTGATAATAATAGTTCTCCTAGAGCCCGCATAACGAAAAAGACGGCTGCTCCGATAATCATATAAACGAGCAGTATAGACGGACCTGCTTTTTCAATCGCCGCACCAGATCCTAAAAATAATCCAGTTCCAATCGTTCCTCCAATGGCGATTAATTGTACGTGCCGGTTTTTTAATTCTCGTTTTAATTCTTGTTGATTCATCCATATGCCCCCAACTATAGCGGCATTGCTCTTGTAATGAACTTTTTCTTAAGGACAGTTAAAAAGGAATATCCTTTTTAACTGAATCCCTCTATTCATTCAGAAACAAACAGTAACAAAGGGGAAAATAAAAATGAGATAGGATACCCTATCTCATTCGACATTTAAAAATAACAAAAGATAAAAGAATAAACTTTTTATTAAGAAAGAAGCCTTTCATGAATAAAAAAGTCAAAATTACCATCATAAATCGCTATTTCGCGATTATTTGTTACTTTTTCTGTCCTTTTGCCTGAGATTGTGAACCCTTCGGCGTCGCAAAGATGCGATCTCTCCAGAAATTGCTCCTGCTATAGTCATCCCATAGCAATCACCGCTATTTAATTTTGTAACAAAAGAACATCCATAAAAGGGTGGAGTTCAATTTTGTATACATTTAGTAATGTTATCAATGTTTATAAAAATATTCAATACGATTGAACAGTGAACTAATGAAAAATGATAAAAATTTGTTATTTTCTAGAATAGTTTTTCAAAAGAAAGTAAAAAGGGATCAAAGAGATATGATCATTCAACACTATTTCTCTGCTTTATTTTTTGATATAAGGCACTGAATAGCTTAAATAGAATGACAAAGGTGATGGCACCATATGTGTCTAAAAGAACGTCATCAAAAATCCCTGTTCTACCTTCTACAAATGTTTGACGATATTCATCCAATGAAGCAATGACAAATATCGATAACACGGCACAAATACCGGCTAGTTGAAATTGGAATTTTCGATATATCCGATAAATTAAAATGGCAATGATACCATAACCCGCAAAATGTAACCCTTTACGAATTAAAAATTCCACAAAATAATAATATCCACGGCTTTCAACGGAAATAGTTTGGTCCCAATAGGTTAGTTCCAATTTGCTTAATAAATTGTAAAACGGTTTGTTTTCTAATGTTTCTTGCAATGTAGGTACAATAGTTTGTTGTTCATAGGTCATACTCGAAATACAAAACAACATTATCAAAATACCGACAATTAAAAAAATATATTTCTTCATCGATGCTCCGTATAGACCTCTTTTTTCGTTAATTCAGAAACGATGGATAAATTTTGGATGGATTGGGCTTTCTCATAGGCTGCTATTGTATCAAGTAATTGCTTTTTAGAACTAGCGCCAAGCACTGTAGAAGCGATAACTGGATGACTAAGATTATAGGCTAATGCTAATGCATGGATGTCTTCATATTCCTTTTGAAGATTTGTTAACACTTCCATCAATTCATCCTTCGTATAAGATAGATAACCCTTTGATTTTTCTAATCTCGTTGGCCATTCTTTCGTAAGTAAACCTTTTGCAATGGAACCGCGGGTTACGACTGAAGCACCTGTTTTTGTAATCTCTTCAAACCATTCTTCAGGACGACGATCTAAAATACTATATTGCATCATGTTTGATATAGCATTGCTTTTTTGTAAAAACGGCTTGAATACATTAGGTCTAATAGAGGAAATACCATATTCTCGAATGTAACCTTCTTTTTTAAGTTTTTCAAAGGTTTCAATAATATCATCCCACGGATCATCAATTGTTCCGCCGTGTAATTGATAAATATCAATATAATCCGTTTTTAAGCGACGTAAACTATCTTTTACACCTTGTTCGATTATTGCAGGGGATGGATCCCAATGCCAACCTTCTTCCCCCTCATTCCATCGATTACCGACCTTTGTAGCAAGGATAATATCATGACGATGGGGTTTTAAAAGTTCCCCGATAATCTCTTCATTAACCCCTTTATCATACAGGTCAGCAGTATCAAAATAGTTAATACCATTTTCAAGGGCGCTATCTACAATTGGCTTTGCTTCATGAATCGTTGTCGGTAAAGACATACAACCGAAACTAATTTCCGAAATTTCAATAGAACTATTTCCAACTTTTCTTTTTTTCATGTTTTAACCTCTTTCCCCCAAACAAATTCTTTCACTAATGGTACAATGAAATGAATCAACAGGACAAGTGAGGGCGTTTGAAATGAAAAAATTCGAAGAAAAAACAATTGATTCAACTCCAATTTTTAAAGGGAAAGTGATTTCATTAAAAGTAGATGACGTTACTTTACCAAATGGAAAGCAATCAAAGAGGGAAATAGTGAACCATCCAGGAGCGGTTGCGATTATAGCTATAACAAAAGAAGGGAAATTAGTTTTAGTAGAACAATATCGAAAAGCATTGGAACGTTCGATTGTTGAAATTCCAGCAGGGAAGTTGGAGCCTGGGGAAGAACCAGCTGTTACAGCTAGAAGAGAGCTGGAGGAAGAAACGGGATATGGATGTAATGAACTAATTTATTTGCAAACCTTTGCCACTTCTCCCGGCTTTGCTGATGAAGTAATTCATTTGTTTGTTGCAAAAGATTTATACAAAATAGAAGAAAAAGCGGACTTAGATGAGGATGAATTTGTAGAACTTTTAGAAGTTACTGTTGAAGAAGCGGAACAAATGGTAGTCAATCAGCAAATTTATGATGCGAAAACAGCTTATGCTGTACTTTGGATGAAAATGAATCAATAGGGTTATTTTTTAATAGAAAACATCGTCCTTTTTACGGAATCTCAAACGATCACAACGGATTATAAAATGTCTGACGAAATTTTAATAGATTACTTTGAAATTTGAACTTAGTTTTAGGGTATATTGATAGAGAACGAGCATAAGCTATACCAACGAAAGGAGAATGCTTATGTTTCGTTCTGTATTATTTATTCAATATGCTGTTATTTTAGCTATTAGTTTTATAAGCGGTGTTGTTTGTTTTCAAGTGTTTTCTTTGGACAAGTCTATGAAATTAATAAGTTATGTGGATCCGAGGGTTTTAGATTTAACCGATGTTTCCTTTTGGAATACCATTATACCGTTAGTTGCTTGGGTAGTACTCGTCCTGCTCTTTGCAACCCATCCATATTTACATGTTTTATCAAAATTCGTTGTGGCTGTTAAAATTACATTTTTTGGATTTAGTTCGGTGTTTCTATTAACACAACAAGAATCCTTGTTAGTTTACAGTATATGGTGGTTCCCATTCCAACTCATTTATTGTGTACTATTATTTGTCCTTTGTTCGGTTTATACAACGAAGAAAATGGGGCCTAACCGAAAGCATTTCTTTTCTCAACGACTCTTTGTTACAATCATCGTTACGTTAATCATTATTTGCGTAGGGGAGATTGTTGCAATTTCTTACATTTTATAATTCATCCCTCTCTTGTAATAGCTTTTACTCATTTGGTATAATAGAATGAGTTTAGGAGGGCGTCTTATGGAAAGCCGTATTGACCGTATAAAAAAGCAATTGCATAGTGCTGGCTATAAACTGACGCCACAGCGTGAAGCGACAGTTGCAGTGCTATTAGAACATGAGGAAGACCATTTAAGTGCTGAAGATGTTTACTTATTAGTAAAAGATAAAGCACCTGAAATTGGTTTAGCTACTGTTTATCGGACATTAGAATTATTAACTGAATTGAAAATTGTTGACAAAATTAACTTTGGCGATGGCGTATCTCGTTACGATCTTCGACAAGAAGGTGCAAAACACTTCCACCATCATTTAGTATGTATTGAATGTGGTGCGGTAGATGAAATCCAAGAAGATTTATTAGAAGATGTCGAGGCTATTGTTGAAAAACGTTGGAACTTTATTATTAAAGATCATCGATTAACATTCCATGGTATTTGCCACAGATGTCATGGACAAAATGAAGAACAATGAAAAAGGATGTACATTTCGTTTATGACGGATGTACATCCTTTTCTATTAAGTATCTTCTATACTTGTAGACAAATTCGAAAAAATCTATAGTAGGAATAAGAAGGATAGGTGATGAACAATGAAAGAAGCTAAAGAAGCGATATTAGATTATCTCCATTTTTTACAAGTTGAACGACAACTATCTGCAAATACATTATCTTCATATCGGCGTGATCTTGAGAGTTATATAGAGCATATATATAAAGTACAAGCTATACAATCATTAAAAGATATTAACCGATCCCATATATTAATACATTTAGAGACATTAAGAAGCGAAGGTATTTCAGCAAGAACGGTAGCGAGACATATTTCATCTATCCGTTCTTTCCATCAATTTTTATTACGAGAAAAAATGACCGATACTGATCCGACAGTTCATTTAGAAATGCCCCAAATTGAACAAAAGCTTCCGAAAGTACTATCCATCGATGAAATTGATGCATTAATATCAGCACCTAACCCGGAAAAGCCTCAAGGCGTAAGGGATATTGCAATGTTGGAACTTTTATATGGAACAGGTATGCGTATTAGTGAACTAATCGGTTTAAATTTAGACGATGTCCATTTAACGATGGGCTTTGTTCGTGTTTTTGGTAAAGGCGGAAAAGAGCGAATTGTCCCACTGGGGAAAAGTGCCATTAACACTTTAGATCGTTATTTGCAAAATGCCCGTTCCAAATTACAAGGGAAATATCCGAAAACGGATGCTTTTTTCATAAATCAGCGGGGAAAACGTTTAACACGACAAGGTTGTTGGAAATTATTAAAGGAGCATGCTAAAAATGCCCATATTGAAAAGGAAATAACACCCCATACGTTAAGACATAGTTTTGCAACCCATTTAATTGAAAATGGTGCTGATCTTCGTGCGGTTCAAGAAATGTTAGGACATGCGGATATATCAACAACTCAAATCTATACCCATATAAGTAAAACGCGACTTTCGGAAGTATATAAACAATTCCATCCAAGGGCATAAAGGATTTGGAACGGAATATGAACGGTTAAAATAAAAGTTTCACTAAAGGATGACAAATATTACATATAAAATTATTTGTAAGATGTCTGACCTTTGTTTAATATAGAAAATGGAAGAGGAGGACACATTTATGAAACCGTTTAAAAAAATACATGTAATCGTAATGGATTCAGTTGGAATCGGAGAAGCACCTGATGCCGACCGTTTTGGAGACACTGGTGCTGATACATTAGGGCATATTGCTGATAAAATGAATGGATTAACAATGCCCAATATGGAATCATTAGGACTATCAAATATTCGTGAAATAAAAGGTATTAAAAAAGTAGAACAACCAAAAGCGTATTTTGGGATGATGCAAGAGGCATCTGTCGGGAAAGATACGATGACAGGACATTGGGAAATTATGGGTTTAAACATTGATAAACCATTTAAAGTTTATCCAGAAGGCTTCCCTAAGGAACTTATTGAACAATTGGAAATGAAAACAGGTCGAAAAGTGATTGGCAATAAACCGGCTAGTGGTACAGGAATTATTGATGAGCTAGGACCGGATCATATGGAAACAGGTGCCATGATCGTTTATACATCGGCAGATCCTGTTTTACAAATTGCAGCCCATGAAGACATTATTCCATTAGAGGAACTATACAAAATTTGCGAAATCGCAAGAGAGCTTACTTTAGATCCAGAATTTTTAGTCGGTCGAGTTATTGCTCGTCCGTTCGTTGGAACACCAGGGAACTTTACCCGTACAGCCAATCGTCATGATTATGCGTTAAAACCTTTTGGTCGCACAACAATGAATGAATTAAAGGACTCAGGATTTGACGTGATTGCTATTGGGAAAATTTCTGACATATATAATGGTGAAGGCGTTACAGAGGCAATTCGTACAAAAGATAATACAGATGGAATGGATAAATTCATTGACGTTGTTAAAAAAGATTTCCATGGCATTAGCTTCTTAAATTTAGTTGACTTTGATGCGAATTACGGTCATCGCCGAGATCCAATTGGATATGGAAACGCTTTAGAGGAATTTGATCGTCGATTACCGGAAGTTTTTAATGAAATGAAAGAAGACGATTTATTAATCATTACAGCGGATCACGGGAATGATCCGACTTTCCCTGGAACAGATCATACGCGAGAGTATGTGCCATTATTAGTATATTCGCCAAGATTTGAACAAGGGGATGAAATACCTCTTCGTGAAACTTTCGCAGATATCGCAGCAACGATAGCTGAAAACTTTAATGTAAAAGCACCACAATTTGGTTCAAGTTTCTTAACGAATTTAAAGTAGGAGGTTCTCCACATGAGAATGGTTGATGTTATTGAGAAAAAACGTAATGGTGAAGAATTAACAACCGAAGAAATTCGTTTTTTCGTACAAGGTTATACAGATGGATCAATTCCAGATTACCAAGTAAGTAGTTTAATGATGGCTATTTATTTCCAAGATATGAATGATCGGGAACGGGCTGATTTAACGATGGCAATGGTTGAATCAGGTGACCAAATCGATTTATCCGGGATTGAAGGAATAAAAGTTGATAAACATTCAACAGGTGGAGTAGGGGATACGACTACGTTATCTTTAGCAGCAATGGTTGCTGCATGTGGTGTTCCTGTTGCCAAAATGAGTGGTCGCGGCCTTGGCCATACTGGCGGAACAATCGATAAGTTGGAGTCAATAAAAGGATTTCATGTAGAGCTTTCCAATGAACAATTTATGAAACAAGTAAATGACATTGGAACTGCTGTTATCGGTCAAAGTGGAAACTTAACTCCTGCCGATAAAAAGTTATATGCATTGCGTGATGTGACAGGTACGGTACCAAGCATCCCATTAATCGCAAGTTCGATCATGTCTAAAAAAATTGCAGCTGGTGCAGATGCCATTGTTTTAGACGTGAAAACAGGCGAAGGTGCATTTATGAAAACGTTTGAAGATGCGAAAAGTTTAGCCCATGCAATGGTGCAAATTGGCAATAGCGTTGGTCGTAATACAATGGCGATTATTTCTGATATGAGTCAACCATTAGGTTTTGCCATCGGAAATGCATTAGAAGTAAAAGAAGCCATTGATACATTAAAAGGTAACGGTCCTGAAGATTTAATGGAATTGTGCTATACATTAGGATCCCAAATGGTCGTATTAGGCGGAAAAGCTAATAGTATTGAAGAAGCTCGCACTCAACTGCAAACTGTAATCGCTAATGGCCAAGCATTAGAGGTGTTTAAGAAGTTTGTCGCTGCTCAAGGGGGAGATGCTTCTGTCGTTGACGATCCTTCTCTATTGCCTCAGGCAAAATATCAAATGGAGTTACCTGCAAAGGAAACGGGCTATGTAACGAAAATTGAAGCAGATGATGTCGGTGTAGCAGCAATGTTATTAGGTGCAGGTCGTGCAACTAAAGAGTCAACAATTGATTTATCTGTTGGACTTGTCCTACATAAAAAAGTAGGCGATGCTGTTCAAAAAGGAGAGTCGCTTGTAACAATTCATTCGAACAGTGAAGATGTTTCAGAAGTGATGGAGAAACTTTACAAACATATTGAAATTGTGCCAGAAAAAGTGGAAGCTCCAACATTAATTAAAGAAGTCATTACAAAATAATCTTAAGTTAAAAGTTAGTAACGTTAAGTAAGAACGTTACTAACTTTTTTGCTTTTTCGAAGATTTTCCGAAATAAACTTCATTTAGTATTTTTAATGTTAATGATGTGTGGATGTAATATTTGCATATGAATAGGGAATAATACTGCTATCCTAGGAAAAATAGGTGATTGTATGCAAAGCTTAACAAAAGTGTTACTCCCTAGACAATTGTTGCTAATGTTAATCCTTTCGACAGGTTTATTAAACCATGTCATTTTAATTCCTAATTTGCTTTCAGCAGCTGGTAGAGATAGTTGGGTAAGTGTCATCATCACCTATCCCATTTGTATTCTATTCCTTATACTTATTACTTATATTTTAAACAACAGTCCGCAGGATGGATTCTTTTCATTAATAAAGAAGCGGATGGGTAAAACCTTTTCGATATTTCTTTCCATTCCTGTTGTGTTGTATTTATTTTTTAGCACCTATGTAACTTTTCGTGACTTAGTCATCTGGTTAAATGCCTACTTTCTTGCTGAAACTTCCTTTTTAATGATTACCGTCCTTTTAATCATTGCCTGTTGTATTGTTACCCTTGTAGGGATTAAAAATATGTCGATTACAAGCGGTCTATTATTGCCACTCGTAATTATATTTGGAATATTTATCTCAATTACAAATACTCCTTCTAAAGATCCAAGTTTATTGTTTCCGATTTTTACGGATGGTGTTTCACCTATTTTAAAGGGGAGTGTATATGTACTATCAGCACTACTTGAAGTTTATGTCATCGTTTTATTACAACCTTATGTACAAGCACCTATTAAATTCAAACATTTATTTATACTTATTACGATATTTACCATTCTTATTTTTGGTCCTCTTACGGCTTCATTAATGGAATTCGGCTTAACGGAATCCGTTAATTTTCGTTATCCGGCTTATGAACAATGGCGTATATTAAGCATCGGTGAGTATATTTCCCATTTAGATTTTTTTGCGTTATATCAATGGCTAAGTGGGGCCGTTATTCGCATTGGATTACATATGTATCTCCTATGCACATTTTTCGCAAAAACTCGACATTATCGTTTAAATTACAAACCTGTTCTCGTTCTATATATTGTTCTATTTGCCGTTATGATGATTAAAGTTCAATCCCAACACTTTTTTGAATTTGTATATAAGTACTACTTCCCGATTTGTTTTATATTTTTTACGTTTCAAATACTTTTTTCAGCCTTTTATATTTTTGTAACGAAGAAAAGAGTTGAGCAACATGACAAACACATCAAGTTCCAACAAAATAAATGAAAAAGTACAAAATTTGAAAAATCAATTTAAGTTTAGTCAAGATTTCCTTTATAAAACCCATCAAATTCAGTCTAAAACCTTTGAGTTTATGTTTTTTGAAAGCTTAGTTGATAATCAATATTTGGATAAAAACATTTTACCTAAATTGAGTATCTATGAAGATGATTTAATAAAGGACCGGTTAATTTCCTTGTTTTACGCAGAGGACGTTTCTTTCAAGTCAGAAGAAGAGTTGTCCGATTTGCTTTTTCAAGGAAACATTTTATTTCTAGCCGATAATTGTCTTTTAAGTATGCAAATGGGGGATTTTCCAAAGCGTATTCCAGAAGAATCCGCCCTTGAAACATCTTTAAGGGGTCCAAGGGATGGATTTGTAGAGGATATAAAAACGAATATATCTTTAATTAGAAGAAGGATTCAGTCATCTACTTTATGTCTCGAAAAATATACAATTGGAAAAAGAAGTAAAACAAAGGTAGCGCTCATGTATATGGAAGATATTATTGATCCAAGAGTGCTAAAGGAAATACAAAAGCGGTTAAATCAAGTAGAGCTAGATATTTTAGTAAGTATAAATGAGCTTGAAGATTGTATTAGGGATAGACCAAAGTCGCTTGTTCCTACGTTGTCGTATACAGGTAGACCGGATTTTTTAGTACAAGCATTAAATCAAGGGAGATTTGCCCTTTTAGTGGATGGAAATCCAACCGTTTCTTTCGCGCCGATAGGAATGCTGTTAGAAACGAAGTCGCCAGAAGATTCCTATCTTAACTATTTTTTTGTATCGATGGAAAGGTTATTAAGATCGGTAGGAGCGTTGATTTCCGTATTTTTACCAGGAATATGGGTTGCGTTTACTAGTTACAATATCGAACAAATTCCTTATTTATTAGTAGCGACCATTTCAGTTTCCCGTTTAGGAATCCCTTTAGCCACAGGAATCGAAATGTTCCTTATCTTATTTTTATTTGATTTATTTAATGAAGCCGGTGCTCGACTTCCCCGGGCTATTGGTCAAAGTGTAACTGTATTGGGAGGTTTAATAATAGGGGACGCAGCGATTCGGGCAGGTCTTACTTCTCCTACTATGTTAGTTATTGTAGCGATTACTTATATTTGTTCCTTTACAGTCGTCAATCCAGCTTTAAGTACTGCGTTTGCCGTTCTTCGACTAATTATTACGCTGCTAAGTTCAATCTTCGGTCTATTTGGAACAATTTTAGGATTTATTCTTACAATAATATATTTTTCAACCATTACTTCTTTTGGAGTTTCCTATATAAGTTCATTGGCACCATTTAGTTTTAAAGAAGGAATAAAAACTTTTTTAAAACCTCCACGCTCATTTTATAAATCCAGAACAACTATAACTAGTCCTGAAGATGCTACGAGGAGTGGAAAGGAATGAAACGAATGATGCTCTTTTCACTTTTCTTATTCATTGTTGTGTTCTTATCGGGATGTGGCGGTGTGAAAAATATTCAAGACTTAACTTATATTGTCGCCATTGGTATGGATTACGATCAAGAAAAAAATGAATATATTGTTTATCTTCAAGGGTTAAATTTCACCAATGTCGCAAAACAAGAAGGAGCGAGACCGACTGAAAAGGTACCTATTTTTGTTGGGAGAGCAGAAGGAGAAACGTTGAATTTAGCTATAAGTGAACTATATAACAAAACAGAAAACGATTTGTTTTTAGGGCATGTAAGTGCCCTCGTATTAAGTGATAAAATTGTCACCCATAAATTTAATGAAGTAATAGAAGAAATTAATCGCAACCGTTCCCTTAGTTCTACCCTTCAAATTGTGACAACAGAAGAGGAGATTGAAGATGTTTTAAATGTGGAAGCATTATTTAACTATCCACCTATTTATACAATCCTGTTTAAAAAATTTGCCTATGAAACTGCAAGAGATGAACTTAAGCCAGTGACATTAATGGAGTTTTTAAAAACTTATTATGAGCCGATGGGGATGGCAAAAATACCTTCCGTAAAACTGGATGATACGAATTGGATGTCTGAAGGAAATTACACAGCCCTTTATTTTAACGGATATTCTGTTTTTCAAAATGAAAAATATGTACAAGAAATTGAATTTAATGATGCACTATTTCTTACTTGGTTAACTGAAGATAAAGTGACGTTAAATTATAAAGTAAAAAATGGTGAGGAGCTTGTAGCAAATGTAGAGTTCTTAGATTCAAAAATGAACATTCATTATGAAAAAGGAACGGACTCTCCACAATTTTCTGTCGAACTTTCCGCCAATGTCGATTTGTTGGAGAAACTAAAAGATATTCCGATTGATGAGGTAATTAAACTGATTGAGGAAGACTTAAAAGAAAAATTTATATCCCTCTATCAAAAGGGGGTGGAAAATCAATTAGATGTACTGAATATAGGTGAAAAATGGTACAGAATACACCCAAAGGCATACAAAAAATTGGAACAATCTTATACCTTTTATTTAAACAATAACTCTTTAAAAAATGTCAAGGTTGATGTAAATATAATCCACTTCAATACTTATAAATATGAAGTGGAAAGGTAAAAAGATTAATAATGACTTTAAAAAGAGCATGCTTTGATTTTGCAAAGGATGTTCTTTTTTAATGGAGGTCAAAACAATAATTTCTTAAATCCTATTTTCAAATGTTTAAAATGGAAAGTTTTTTTCCATACTTATTTTGGTAATACAATCATTTTTTTATATCATTTGATAAATCTATCCACTTTTCCTTTTGTCGTATTTTCACTAGTTTCAGCGAATTTCTTCTACTATTGTCAGTAAAAAGGAATCTGATAATAAAATGTTGAATTAGCGAACTTAGAGGAGGCGAATTAACAAAATGAACTATGAAGTTAACATGCACTTAAATGATATAGCAGTCATCAGGCTATATGGTGAATTAGACCATCACGAAACAGAAAAAATTCGCACGCATATTTCCAAAACGATTTTACAAGGAAATTTGAACACAATTATTTGGAATTTAGAAAGATTGAACTTTATGGATAGTTCCGGAATTGGGCTGATTTTAGGTCGTATGAAGGAACTTAGTGCCGTAAATGGTCAAACGGTCATTTTAAACCCTTCAAATACGATGAAAAAAATCTTTCAATTTTCGGGACTTGCTTCATTTATTATGGAGGGTACAGAAGCAGATGCAATTTTACACGCAAGGGGGATTGTGAATGGATAACGAAATGACACTTTCATTTGTAGCAATTAGTGAGAATGAAAGTTTGGCAAGGATGGCAATTACAAGTTTTATTGCTCAACTTGATCCAACCATTGACGAACTTTCAGAGTTTAAAACAATCGTTTCAGAAGCTGTATCCAATGCGATTATTCATGGATATGACGAAGATGGAAAGGGTATAGTGACTGTTCACGCTGTTCGTGATGGGGATGTTATATCTGTAGCGGTTAAAGATAATGGAAAAGGGATTTTTGATGTGAAGAAAGCAATGGAACCATTGTTTACTTCGAAAGCTGAAATGGAACGTTCTGGCATGGGCTTTACGATTATGGAAAGCTTTGCAGATGACCTTCAAGTTGAATCTGAACCGAATGTTGGAACGGTTGTTACCTTTTCAAAAAAATTTTACTCGGTAAAGATGCCTCAAATCTCTTAAAGTAGCTTTTATTTTTGCGAAACTAGTCGTCACGTGAATGGTGTTTAGCACCTAATTGTTTTTAACAATTTGTTTTAACGATCAATTTTATGTGGACGCAAATACGGTCGTATTTGATAGAAGTAAGGGGGATGAGGACAATCGAACAGCCGTCCAATATTTTGTTAACGCAGGAAGAAATGCGCGGTCTAATTGAAAAAGCGCAAGCTGGTGACATTGATGCAAGAAAGCAAATGATTGAGGGCAATACGCGGCTCGTTTGGTCGATTGTTCAACGCTTTGCTTCCCGGGGAGTAGAGCTTGAAGATCTATTTCAAATCGGTTGTATCGGATTGATGAAATCGGTTGATAAATTTGACTTATCCTACGATGTGAAGTTTTCAACCTATGCTGTCCCGATGATTATTGGTGAAATTCAACGTTTTTTAAGGGACGATGGTATGGTAAAAGTAAGCCGTTCCATTCGGGAGTTGAATTATAAAATTCGTCATGCAACAGATGAATTTTTAAAAACCAATGAAAAGCCGCCGTCCATCTCAGAGCTTGCTGATATTTTAGGTGTAACGAAGGATGAGGTGCTTGTTGCAACCGATGCAATGCGAGACCCAGCTTCTTTACATGAACAGCTTTTTGAAAGTGAAGGAGATTCCATTACTTTAATGGATCAAATGAAAGATGAGAAGTCTGAACTTCCATTTCAATATATTCCTTTAAAAGAAGTTTTAGCAAAATTGGATAAGCGAGAACAAGCGATTATTTATTTACGCTACTACTTAGATTTGACCCAAACGGATATTGCAGAAAGGTTAGGGATATCACAAGTTCAAGTTTCACGTTTAGAAAAGAAGATTTTAGCACAACTTAAAACGTGGATGGAAACGAATACATCACGAACTACAAAAAAGACGGTGAATAAATGAGTAATCGAGTTTTTGCATCTATAGATGAAGCAAAAGATTATTTGTATAGTCAATTTGGTAAAGATGAATCCTATGATGTCTGTATTAAAGACCTTCATGTAAAAAGTTTGCCGATTTTAATGGTTTATATTAGTGGACTTGTCGACGGAACTGCCACAACAGTTCAGTTGACACCATTATTTTTTGATTATGACGAAGATGAAAAGTTTTCTGAGTTAGATATTGAAATTGAACATGAAGATAAGTATTTTGATGATCATTTTAATTTCTACGGAAAATCAATACCAAAAGATCGGGAAGAATTCATGATTGGTGTTTTAGCAGGACAAGTAGGGATTATTACTTTACATGGTTACGGCTATTTATTGGAGCTTAGAAGCTATCCTGGCCGTCAGCCGGATGAACCGGATAATGAAAAAGTCATTCGTGGTTCCCGAGACGGATTTGCAGAAAATATCATGTTAAACTCTGCTTTAATTCGCAGACGGATTCGCGACCCTCAATTACGGTTTGAGTTGCATAAAATTACCACATTAGGTCACACCGATGTGGCCATCTGTTACATGAAGGATATTGTAAATAAGAAACATTTAAAATGGGTACAGAAAAGGTTAGAGGAAATTAAACACGACGGTCTTACGATGGCGGATAAATCCCTCGAGGAATGGCTGTTTAAACAAAAATTCCATCCTTTACCCTTTGTCCGTTATTCTGAAAGACCGGATATTGTAGCGGCCCATTTATTAGAGGGACATATCGCGATTATTGTTGATACGTCCCCTTCTGTTATTGTTGTGCCGATTTCTTTATTCCACTTATTACAACATGCCGAGGAATATCGACAGGCACCGTTTATCGGATCCTTTACCCGTTTGTTAAGGTATTTAGCGGCATTCTTTAGTTTAACGTTACTACCAATTTGGTATTTACTGGCCACCCATGATCAATATTTACCTGATGCTATTGATTTCATCGGTACGAAGGAAGACTCGTCCGTACCATTATTTTTACAAATTATAATCGCTAACTTAGGGTTGGAATATTTAAGGATTGCAGCTATTCATACTCCAACACCGCTTTCTACGGCAATGGGATTAGTTGCGGGAATTATCATCGGTCAGATTGCGATTGATGTTGGATTATTCTCTGCTGAAATTGTGCTCTATTCCGCCATTACAGCAATCTTTACTTTCACAATTCCAACATATGAATTAAGTAGTGCGGTTAAATATTTTCAATTTGTCATTTTGCTTGGTACGGTTATAGCTGGTCCAAGTGGGTTCTTTATTGGTATTTTCATTGTGTTCTCCTATTTATGTTCTCTCAAGCCGATGACAGTTCCATACATGTGGCCTCTTGTTCCTTTTTTCCCAAAAGCCTTTTTACGTGTATTCATTCGTTTTCCTATGGCCGACGATGCGCTCAGACCATATATTGTGGGAGCGAAGCAAAGAAAACGTATTTAAAATCATCCGTTGCGAAAGAAAATTACCTATGTTAAAGTTCATCTAAGGTAATTTTTAATTGGAGAAGGGTTGACCTTTTCCTATCGAGCGGAGGAGAGACTATGCATCTTTATGGAACACAACAAATTAATGAAAATGGACATTTAACGATAGGTGGAGTGGATTCAGTTGAACTTGCGAAAAAATACGGCACTCCACTTTTCGTTTATGATTTACAACTAATTAGAGAACGTGCCCGCGGATTTATCGAAACATTTAAGAAACTTGGTATAAAAGCAGAAGTCGCTTATGCTTCGAAAGCTTTTTCATGTATTGCCATTTATCAACTTGCTAAAGAAGAAAACTTATCTTTAGATGTAGTATCTGGTGGAGAACTGTTTACTGCGATCCAAGCAGGTTTCCCTTCAAAACGAATTCATTTCCATGGCAACAATAAATCCTATTCGGAATTGGAATTTGCCTTTGATTCAAAAATAGGCTGTATCGTTGTAGATAACTTTTATGAAATTGAGCTTTTAAAAGAAATTTCTGAAGAAAGAAAACAAAAGATGCGTATTTTATTACGTGTAACCCCTGGAGTTGAAGCTCATACCCATGACTTCATTACGACTGGACAAGCTGATTCAAAATTTGGATTTGATTTAAATAATGGTCAAGCAGATCGTGCCTTTTTAGAAGTGAAAGATCATGAATATCTTGAACTGTTAGGTTTGCACTGTCATATCGGTTCCCAAATTTTTGAGACAGATGGATTCGGCCTAGCTGCTGAAAAGTTAATGAAAAAACAAGGTGAATGGAAAGAACAATATCAATTCGAAAGTACGGTTTTAAATTTAGGTGGAGGATTTGGTATTCGTTATACGGAAGAAGATACTCCTTTAGAGCCCCATGTGTATGTTGAAGGTATGATCAAAACTGTACAAGAATATGCCGCTAAGCTAAAATTAACAATGCCGGAGATTTGGATTGAGCCTGGTAGATCCCTTGTTGGTGACGCTGGTACATCTTTATATACAGTTGGTTCACGAAAAAATGTTCCCAATATTCGTGATTACATCGCTGTGGATGGCGGTATGAGCGATAATATTCGTCCAGCCCTTTATGATGCAAAATATGAAGCGGTTGTTGCCAATAAGGCAAACGAAGAACGATTAAGTACATACACTGTTGCAGGTAAACTTTGTGAATCAGGTGATAAATTAATAGTAGATGCACCTTTGCAACAAGTTGAATCAGGTGATATTTTAGCTGTTTTCTGTACTGGTGCATACGGTTATTCGATGGCGTCAAATTATAATCGTATTCCTAGACCAGCAGTTGTGTTTGTAGAATCGGGTCAACACCAATTGGCTATAAACAGAGAAAGTTATGAAAATATTATTCAAAATGATCTCCCGCTATCTTTAAAAAAGGGTGAATATTGATGAAAATATCGAAATGGTTGCTTTTTGGGATTCTATTAGCAGTATGCCTGATTTGGGCGTTAATTGATCTATTTATTATCCTTCCAAATGCATCTTTAGAATAGTATTGGTTATGACAATTGTAAGTTTATGGAAATATAGTTGATTACTTGTCTTAAATCATGTAGTATATTTAAAGATGTTGTACTGATAGAAAATGAGGGAATGTTATTCATGTTAATACGCTATAAAAAATCTTTTGAAAAAATAGCAATGGGTCTGCTTTCGTTCATGCCTCAAGAAAAGGACGTAAAGCGTTTGATGGAAACAATACATGCTTATGAAGAAGAAGAAAATTGGCATTTGTATTTGTGGAAAAAAGATGAAGAATATATAGGAATTGTAGGAGTGCTCGAAAAAGATTCTGTTGCTATCATTCAACATATTACGGTAGTGCCTTCTTATCGAGGTGAAGGTGTCGCAATTGCCATGTTGAAAGCACTTTTAAAGACAGGGCAATTTAAAGAGTTGAAAGCGAATGAAGAAACACAACCTTTTATAGAAAAATGTTTACCAATAGTAGAAGAGGCGGACGACAATGAGTGACGTCAGCCTCTTCTTCTTGTTTTTACAAATATATTTGCAAAAGCTGTAATTAATCCTCTTTATTAGAATGTTTTTGCGATAAGCCAAGTTTATTGTTCCGAGCTTCAAGAATATCTGTACGATCGCGTAGCATATGTTTATGGAGAAGAAATTCTTTTGAAACATTGGGTAGTTCTTCTATTTTTCTATCCACGATTGAAGCAAACTTAGCATGAGTCAAAGTTAAAGAAAAAGGTTTAAAGGATTCACCATTTTTTATAGCTTCCATACTCATTTCGCAGTTTTTACATAATTCATCGAACTCGATGAAATCGAAAAAGGGCGATGATTGATTGATAGAGAAATTGTTCATAGCCTTTTTTAATATTTTCATAGCACCGATTGTGTTGTTTCGACGCCAATGATACATGCCTGTTGCAAGTTGGACATATCCTACCAATGGATGATTTTTCTTACCAGGTGCAATTTCTTTCCAATATTCTTCAAGAACTTCGTGACATTCAAAATAATCTTGATTGCCATTAAAATATGTACAATAATCTATAAACAATGGATGAAACAGTGGATGCATTACAATCCTCTTTCCTCTATACTAAAATTTGAATTACAATAGTTAAGTATCCATATGATTAAAATTAGGACGAACTATAAAGTTAACGAACAAAATGTCAGGTGGTTGACACATGTATGAAGTAAAATTAGAAGCCTTTACAGGTCCTCTTGACTTATTATTGCATTTAATTCATCGTTTGGAAATTGATATTTATGATATTCCAATGGCTGAGTTAACCGCACAATATATTGACCATATTCATGCGATGAAAGAGCTAGAATTAAATGAAGCAAGTGAGTATCTTGTCATGGCAGCAACATTACTTGCGATTAAAAGTCGTATGCTCCTTCCCATTCACGAAGGTGAAATAGAAGATGCTGAATTTGAAGTTGAAGGACCTGACCCACGGGAAGAGCTCGTAACAAAATTAATAGAATATAAGAAATATAAAGAAGCTGCGAACGAATTAAAGGATTTAGAAGCTGATCGTGCACAAGTTTTCACACGACCACCTAGCGATTTATCAGGATTTCTGCCAGATGAACAGCTTGCACTTTTCGATATGAATGTCAATGTTTATGATATGTTAAGTGCTTTCCAAAAATTGCTACGTCGGAAGCAGCTTAAAAGACCTTTATCTACAAGAGTTGCTAGACAAGAAATATCGGTTAAAGATCAAATGATTGCTGTGATTGATTCGTTAAAGTTAAGCGGGGGTCGATCTTCCTTTTCTGAACTTTTCCCATACGAAGATAAATCAACAATTATTGTAACGTTTTTATCATTATTAGAGCTAATGAAACGCCATGTCGTTTTTGTAGAGCAAGAAAATAACTTCGAAGACTTAACTGTTATTTTACAAAAGGAGGATATTGGCGATGAACTTAAACAATTTGATGAGCAAGATTGAGGCACTTCTTTTTGTAGTGGGCGACGATGGCTTAACTTTAAAGCAGCTATCCCAATTACTAGAAGTCGATGAAATGGAGATTGAGGCCGCTTTAAGTGAGCTAGAAACAAATTATAATGAATCTGAAGAACGAGGAATCACATTAAAAACATTAGCAGGTACATATCAAATAACGACAAAACCTGAGATGGCGGATTGTATAAAAAAACTTGTAGAAAATCCGAATAGCCATGTGTTATCTACGGCATCATTAGAAGTGTTAGCTATTATTGCGTACAAGCAACCCATTACGAGAACGGAAATTGAAGATTTACGTGGAGTGAAAAGTGAACGTCCTATCCAAACGCTCGTTTCCCGTGCATTAATACAAGAAGTCGGAAGGGCAGAAGGAACAGGACGAGCGATACTTTATGGTACGACAAAGGAGTTTTTGAACTATTTCGGTTTGAAAGATATAAAAGAACTTCCTCCATTACTTGAAGGCGATCAAGTGGATGAAAATGAAGAAACAGATTTATTTATGACGAAATTCCAAGAAGCTTTTAGTGAAGAGTAAAGTGAAAAAAGGAGTGGCTTGTTGAAAAAAATTGCAAAAATCTTTTTTGCGTTTCTTTGTTCCATCGTATTTTTTTTCTCGGTTACAACCGCAGCAAATGCTTCGTATGCCGTAATTGATGCAGAAACAGGTAGATTATTGGAAGGCAGTGATGTCCATTCTAGAATGCCTATAGCTAGTTTAACAAAAATTTGGACAGCATTAATAGCTATTGAAAATAGTCAATTAGACGATGAAGTGACCATTTCTCGCCAAGCAGCATTAAGTGAAGGCTCATCGATTTATTTAGAGCCTGGTGAAAAAGTTACGGTGGAAACGTTATTGTATGGCTTAATGTTACGTTCCGGGAATGACGCTGCATACGCCTTAGCAGAACATGCAGGAAGCTCCTTAGAAGGTTTCGTTGATTTAATGAATGAAAAAGCTTATCTATACGGATTAAATGATACGTATTTTACAAACCCTTCTGGTTTACACAATGAATTACATCTTTCATCCGCATATGATACAGCTCAAATGTTACGTATTGCTTTACAGAACGATACATTTAAAAAAATTGCTTCGACGATTAATTATAAAAGTCCAACTAAAAATGGTGTCACTTGGCAAAATAAACATCGCCTTTTACGTCAACAAGTAGATGCCGTAGCAGGAAAAACAGGGTTTACAAAAGTGGCAGGAAGAACGTTGGCAACTTATTTTGAAAAAGATAATAAAAAGGTTATTGTTGTTACGTTAAGCGAGTCAAATGATTGGCAAGTACATACATCACTTGCGAATAAAATATTTTCCAACTATGACTATGTTACAATTGCAGATAAAGGAGAATATCAAGCAACAGAAACAAAAACGGTAGAATTAAGTAAACCGATTAAACTATTAGTTAACAAAGAAGAAGAAAAACAAATTCAAAACGTGTTACACTTATCTAGAAAGCAAGACAACTTTGGAATTTGGCATGTATTTTTAAATAATGAAAGTATTTATTCAACTAGAGTTAATATCAAATAAAGTCGTTCCAATAATGAACAGTACGAATAAAGATGATCATTCTTTAAGGACTGCAATTCGAGCAGTCTTATTTTTTGTGTTTTGGATATAGGGATTTTTAACAGTTTAAAGTATCCATAAACTACATATAGCTTAAGAAAGAAGCAATTTTATATGTTTTTTACATGGCTCCTTTCGAAATAATCAAACAACTTTCGAAATAAGCTATTTTTCTTTAATAATGAAACAGAATATGACATAATTTTCAACAGATTAAATGTGCTGACACGAATGAACGGGGTGGACAAATTGGAAAGATTACAGAAAGTGATTGCGTATGCTGGCGTAGCATCAAGGCGAAAAGCAGAACAATTAATTTTAGAAGGTAAAGTGAAAGTCAATGGAAAAGTTGTCAAGGAGTTAGGGACAAAGGTTTCAAGCTCTGACACAATCGAAGTAAATGGTATCAAACTTGAAAAAGAAGATAAAGTTTACTTTTTGTTATATAAACCAAGAGGCGTAATATCAGCTGTAACAGACGATAAAGGTCGAAAAACGGTGACGGATATTTTCAAAAAGCATGTACATCAACGTATTTTCCCAGTTGGACGTCTTGATTATGATACATCAGGTTTACTTTTATTAACGAATGATGGCGAATTCGCTTACCAAATGACCCATCCAAAGTTTAAAATCGATAAAACCTATGTCGCTCGTGTAAAGGGAGTACCTACCATTGACGGCTTAAAGAAATTACAGCGCGGTATTAAATTAGAAGATGGTAAAACGGCACCCGCAAAAGTAAGTATGACATCTTTTGATGAAAAAGCAGGGAAAGCAATTTGTGAAATTACGATTCACGAAGGGCGCAACCGACAAGTTCGTCGAATGTTTGAAGCGATAGGGACACCAGTTGTCAAATTAAAACGTGAACGGTTTGCATTTTTAGATTTAGCTGGATTAAAACCTGGAGAATATCGGGAATTGTCAAAACATGAGGTAAAATTGCTTCGAGTTTTAGCAGAAACAGGTAAAATTGACTGATATTAGGAAAGAAAGTTTCATAAATCAGTCAAAATCAGAAGATAATGCAAAAATGAAGTTTGCTATAATAAAGAAGATTGTATAGTTTTCTGGGGAGGAACCTGTAAATGGATAAAAAAAGAAAACGTTCTATATATCGCGGTGTTATCCTCGTTGTTCTTTTAGCTGCAATCGTCTATACAGTTTATAGTACAGCAACTAAGGATAAGGTAGAAGTTTTACAAGTAGGGGACAAAGCGCCAGATTTTGAACTTGTTGATTTATATAATGGCGATTTAAAACATCGACTTTCAGATTATGAAGGAAAAGGAGTCTTCTTAAATTTCTGGGGAACTTGGTGTAAGCCATGTAAGAAAGAAATGCCTGCTATGTCAAATCAATATGCCATTTATAAAGAACAAGGCGTTGAAGTATTAGCAGTAAACATTGCCCAAACTGAATTTGAAGTGAAAAACTTTATTGAAAGTTTAGATGTACACTTTCCAGTTGCAATTGACCCTACGAAGAGTGTAATGACGGCTTATAATGTTGATTTGTTGCCAGCGACTATCTTAATTAATCCAGAAGGTGAAGTTGAGAAAATTATTACTGGTGAAATGAACGAACAACAAATCGCTTCCTATATGGAATCAATTAAGCCAGAACAGGAGTAATTCAAATGGGAAAAATTATTTGTGCTTGCGGTCATGAAAACCCAGAAGGTACTTTGCTTTGTGAAAAGTGTGGCCAACCTTTAACTGAAGAAGGTAAAAAGAGTAAAATTTTAAATATGCGATATGATGGTATCGCAATTCGATCGAAAACGAGAAATAAATCGATTGTCGATAAAATTTGGAATTTCTTTTCAAGTGTAAAAGTAGGGGTAACTTTAATTATTATTAACCTCGTTGCTGCTTCGATTGGAACGATTTTCCCACAAGAATTTTATGTTAGTGTTTCAACGGAGGAGCAAAAGGCTGCATATTATGAAGAAACTTATGGCTCCCTTGGGAAGCTTTATTATGAATTAGGGCTATCCAATGTTTATAGTTCATGGTGGTTCCAAATATTAGTGGGAATGCTGGCGATTTCGATTATTGTTGCCAGTATCGATAGAGGTCTACCATTACATCGCTCTTTAAAAAATCAACGTGTTAAACGACATGTTAGTTTTATGAAGCGACAACGTATCATTGCGGAAGGTCCTGTTACAGAAGGGGATTCATCCAAAACTTTAAATTTAATAGAAGAAAAAATGAAAGCGTTAAAATATAAAGTTCGCCGAGATGGCAATGCGCTTTTAGCTGAACGTGGTCGTTTTGCCCGTTATGGCCCTTACATAAACCATGTTGGTTTGATCATATTCTTGTTTGGTGTGATGCTTCGACTTGTACCTGGTTTTTATGTGGATGAATCGATGTGGATTCGAGAAGGAGAAACTCGGGCAGTTCCAGGAATGGATGGTTACTTTATCGAAAATGAAGATTTCATTTTAGAAATGCACGATAATGAAAAGACAGAAAACCAAGAGTTGCAAGGTGTTAATGTCGTAGCGAAAAACTATCAAACTGATGTGAAATTATATAAACAGTCTGAAGATGCAATTCCGGGTCAAGCTGAAAATTTAGAGTTAGTAGAAGAATACTCCATTCGAGTCAATCATCCTTTACAACATGATGGATTTTCCTTTTATCAAATGGATTTCCGTTTAAATGAACTGAAAACGATGAACTTCGAGCTAACAAATAAGGAAACAGGCGAATCTTTAGGTGCTGTTAGTATCGATCTAACAAATCCTCAAAAAGAATATGTATTGAATGATCAAACAAAAGTAGAATTATTAGGTTTCTATCCTGACTTCTCAGGATTTGAAAATGGAGAACCGCAAACAGCTACACCAACCCCTAATAATCCAGCATTTATATTTAAAATGGTAACACCTGATAAACCAGAAGGGGAAGTAAGCTTTGTAGCGATTCAGCAAACAATTGAACCAAATGGTAATAACACGTATAAAATGGAATTCCAAAGTGTTGAAACTAGAGATATGTCTGGTTTAACTGTGCATAAAGATAGTACCATTCCAATTTTAGCAATTGGTGGCGTTATTTTTATGTTAGGTGTAGTCATCGGTTCTTATTGGAATCACCGACGTGTTTGGGTGGAACAATTGGAAGATGGTACAATTCGCCTTGCAGCCCATACAAACAAAAACTGGTTTAGTATAAAGAAAGATTTAAATGCTTTATCAGATTTTGCCCACTTGCCTCCATACATTGATCAAGGAGAAGAGGATAAAGATGGCGAAGGTGAAGGAAAAGAAAAGGAAGGTGACAGCACTTTATGAGTTTAATTGATATAAGTGGAAATCTGTTATTTGTTGCATTTGTTGCTTATTTAGTTGGAACATTTTTCTTCGGTGGAGCGATTAAAAGTTCAAAACCGGATGGTGCAGCAAAACGTGCTGACAAATGGGGCAAATTAGCGATGATCGTAACGATTATCGGATTTTTAGCCCACTTAAGTTACTTTATTACGCGATGGATTTATACAGGACATGCACCTGTAAGTAACATGTTTGAATTTACGACTGCATTTGGTATGTTTATCATTGCTGCTTTCATTCTTATTTACTATATGTATCGTTTAACTGCCCTTGGGCTTATAGCATTACCGATTGCGCTATTAATTATCGGTTATGCGGCTATGTTCCCGAATGATGTGGATCCATTAGTGCCATCATTACAAAGTCATTGGTTAACGATTCACGTTATTACGGCTGCCCTTGGTCAATCGGTTCTAGCAATTAGTGCAGTTGCAGGATTGTTGTACTTACTAAAAGATACCGATCCTCAAGTGAAATCAAAAGGCCGTTTCTGGTTAGAAGCTGTTCTTTATTTTATGGTTTTAGTAATTGGATTTATTTTAGCAACAGTGATTTTCAAAAGTATTGGTTATGAAGCAGCGTTTACTTATGTGGATAAAGAAGGAGCACAACAAGAAATCACATACAATATGCCAGCTGTTTTCGGAATGAATGAATACGTACTATTAACGGATGACGTGATGGAACCGTTTGTTGAAACAGCGCCAGTTATTAATGCGCAAAAATTAACAACTGTATTTTGGTCATTTGTGTTCGGTTCAATTCTTTATATTTTAATCCGATTAATTACTCGTCGAAGTATTTTAAGTATGCTTCATCCATTAGTTAAAAAAGTAAATTTAAATTTATTAGATGAAATTGGTTATCGTTCTGTATTAATTGGTTTCCCTATATTCAGTTTAGGTGCCCTTGTATTTGCCATGATTTGGGCGCAAGAAGCGTGGGGCCGTTTCTGGGGATGGGATCCAAAAGAAGTATGGGCGCTTATCACATGGTTATTCTATGCGGCATACTTACATTTACGTTTATCTAAAGGTTGGGAAGGTAAAAAATCCGCATGGCTTGCATGTATCGGCTTTGCCATCATTCTTTTCAACTTAATAGTTGTAAACTTAGTAATTGCAGGTTTACATTCTTACGCTTAAGAGTAAGTTAACGGATGAAAGTTCTTCTCATTAATGGGAAGAACTTTCTTTATAGAATTTAGTTTTTCAAATAATCATACAATTTTTCTCTAATCTATTTTCAAAAATCTTTCAAAACGACATAACTGTGGAAGTTTTGTTATATCTCCTTTAAATTTTTAATATGAAAATGTACAATAGTAAAGAGAAAGAATGAGAGGGGTAAAACCTATGTCTGAAAATATTTCTGTATTAGTAGTAGATGATGAAGACCGTATTCGACGTTTATTAAAAATGTATTTAGAACGTGAAGGGTATGAAGTAGATGAAGCTGAAAATGGTGAAATCGCCCTTACAATGGCTTTAGAGAAAGACTATCATTGTATACTATTGGACATTATGATGCCTGAAAAAGATGGACTACAAGTATGTTCAGAATTACGAGAAAAGAAAACAACACCTATCATATTATTAACTGCTAAAGGTGAAGAAGCTAACAGAGTACAAGGTTTCGAACTAGGTGCAGATGATTATATTGTAAAACCATTTAGTCCTCGTGAAGTTGTATTACGTGTTAAAGCAATTTTACGTCGTTCAGCTGTGTTTTCACCCGTTTCAAGTCCGTCTACTTCAAAGGATCTAGTGGTTTTCCCACATTTAACTATCGATCATGATGCACATCGTGTTACTGCCGATGGTACGGAAGTAAACTTAACGCCAAAAGAATACGAGCTGTTATATTTTTTAGCTAAATCTCCAGATAAAGTATTTGACCGAGAACAATTATTAAAAGAAGTTTGGCATTACGATTTCTTTGGTGATTTACGAACAGTCGATACCCATGTAAAACGTTTACGCGAAAAACTAAATCGAGTATCGGAGAATGCAGCGAAGATGATTGTAACGGTTTGGGGCGTAGGTTATAAATTTGAGGTAATCAATGATTAAAATATGGAGAAGTATTGTCGGGAAGCTATGGATTACCATATTGCTTCTCGTTTCATTTGTATTGTTCGTATTTACGGTTTTAATGTTGGAGTTTTTAGAAGATTATCATCGTGAACAAGCAGAAAAATCTTTAAGCCAAACAGCCTCTACGATTGCTAGTATCGTTGATAATTATGATTTAGAGCAGTTAACAGATGAAATTATCGAAGAAATGTTAACGGAGGATACCAATGCTTTCCTTGCTTCAAATGAAAGAAAAGTCGTTTCATCCTTTCAAACAGCAACAAACGAAGAAGTAATTCAAAATAGTATTATAAAAAACAAAGCCTTCGATAAAATTTATGAATCGGATAAACCAATTATCGATGAAATGATTTTACCTTCTCAAACGGATGAAGAGAAAATGGAAACTTATGTTGTATTAAGTTATCCATTAAAAAGTGATGATGAAGTTCACGGGGCAATTTTCATCTATCAAAATCCAAAGGCATTGCATGAAACATCCCAGGAAACGACGAAAATCGTTTTCCTTTCAGCTTTTATTGCCTTTGTTTTAACAACGTTTTTTGCCTTCTTCCTATCTTCCCGTATTACATGGCCATTACGTAAAATGCGTGAACACGCCTTTGAATTGGCAAAAGGGAGATTTGATGAAACGTTGCCTACTACTCAAAATGATGAAATTGGCCAATTAGCCGTTGCTTTTAATCAAATGGGTAGACAATTAAAGCATCATTTAGAAGTGATTAACCAGGAGAAAGAACAGTTAGCAAGTGTTTTAACTTCAATGACCGATAGTGTGATTACATTTAACCGGGATCGTACGATATTATTAAGTAACCCTCCTGCTGATAAATTACTTCAAAAATGGTTTATAGGGAAAAAAGGGCAAAATGACAGTCCTATTCCTAAGGAAATTTTTGAAATGCTAGATCATGTATTAAATTTTGAAGATAAGCTAGAAGAAGACCTTGAAATAGGTGGTTCCTACTATCGAATTACGATTAGTCCATTAAAAAATAGTGAACTATCCATTCGTGGGGCCATTGCGGTCATTCGCGATATGACCGAACAATCCCGTCTTGAAAAATTACGTTCCGATTTTATTGCGAATGTGTCCCATGAACTTCGAACACCTATTGCGATGTTGCAAGGGTATTCTGAAGCGTTATTAGATGATGTAGTGTCCAACGAAGAAGAACGGAGTGAAATGACTCGCATCATTTATGATGAATCTCAACGAATGGGACGTTTAGTTAATGACTTGTTAGATTTAGCTCGCATGGAATCGGGATATACAAATTTATTTAAAGACGAAGTTCCGATTGTGCATGCTATTGAAAGAATTACGCAAAAATTTACCCAGGTTGCAAAGGAAAGGAAAGTTCATCTTCAATTTAAGACAGAGTTGTCTGAGGATGTTCAAATAAGTATGGATGAAGATCGAATTGAACAGGTGTTAACGAATTTAATTGATAATGCGATTCGACATACTTCCGAACAGGGAAGTGTAACGGTTTCCTTAACGCAAGAATTATCCTATGCAAAAATCCAAGTTTCGGATACTGGTGAGGGAATTCCGCAAGACGATCTACCTTATGTTTTTGAACGTTTTTATAAAGCGGACAAAGCTCGAACACGTTCTAAAGGGGGAACAGGGTTAGGTCTTGCCATTGCGAAAAACATCGTCGAAGCCCATAAAGGGAATATTCATGTAGATAGTATAGTTGGAGAAGGAACTACTTTCACCTTCTTTTTACCATTATAAGAAAAGTGATAAGGCTAGAAACGTCAATGTTTCTAGCCTTTTTTATATTGGAAGAACGACATTAAATAGCCCCTTTTTCCAATTGTTAAAAAACATCATTATTTAGAAGTTTTTTCGGAAATAATATTCATAAGATAAAGAGATATCGTAGAAAACCAAATTGTGTGGAAAGGGGAATAGTTGAAATGGGGCATGTTCTCGATCTATTTCAAGATTTGATAAATGAATGTACGAGTGTACAAGAAGAAATTCACAAACTTAATTCTTTAGAATCGGATTTAAAGACTAAAAAGCTGGTACTTCAAAGTGCAGCTAATTTATCGAGTAATCAATCAGATATTGAATACTTTCATTCGGAAATTCAAAAGGTATATATAGAACAACAGAGAGTTACAAAAGAAAAAGCGCAACAACAAATGCGTTATCGAGATTTAGTAAGAAGAGTCAATGTAATTGAAACAGTCGCAAAACAATTTGAGCAAAAGGAATAGTCAGTTTCGTGGACTGTTTATCGTCAAATAAAAATTGTTCTTTATTTTAGTTGTACCATTATATGTAAAACCATTAAAATAAAGGTTGTCCTTAAAGATTGTAGTGAAATGGACAACCTTTTCCTTTATTTTATGTATATCATTGATATTTGCACTTATAATGACCATATAGAATAATTTTAATAGAAATTATAAAATATCTTGAATTAATGAAACTTTTCTATGTTGTATACGACAAAATTACTAGGAACGGAGGACTGATAGTTTGAAAGAGTCCATATTCCATCGTTTGTATGAATTGTACCATCAAGATGTCTTTCAATTTTTAATTTATTTAGTTAAAAATCGAACCATTGCAGAAGATTTATCCCATGAAGTATATGTAAGAGTATTAAAATCCTACGAGCGATTTCAGGGGAGAAGCTCAGAGAAAACATGGCTATTTGCCATTGCAAAAAATGTAGCCATCGACTATTTTAGAAAAAATACTGTTCGTTCTTCCCACAGTTTTAATGCTTTTAATTGGGAAACAGAACAACTCGTATCACCAACTAAATCTCCTGAAAGTTTTACCGAGCTCAATGACGAAATGCAGCAGTTATTAACCGCTTTAGAAAAATGTACTGGTGATCAAAAGATGGTCATCATTATGAGATATTTCCAAGAATTATCTATATCGGAAACAGCAGCGGTTTTAAATTGGACGGAAGGAAAAGTTAAAACAACACAACATCGGGCCATTAAACAACTTCGTGAGTTATTAACAACATCCAAAAAGGAGGCGAATCAACATGACTCATGACCAATGGGATGACGACAAAATTGAAAATCTATTATCCAATGTACCGAAAATTCATGATCAACGTTCAAAAGATGAAGTCCTCCAACGACTAAAGGAAGATGGACTTTTTGATGAGGAGCCTTTGAAGAAAACTAGAAAGAAATTTAATTGGATACCGATGGCCATTTCAATAGCTGCAGTCTGTTTAATCGCTATATTAGTTCCGTCAATGATGAACCAACATACTTCTGAAGAAACTACCGTAATGGATCGAGCAGACGATTCCTCTAGTGTTTCTAAGAACTCTATGATTGAATCAGAGGAATCGAAATCTAGTGAAGAAATGAATATAATGGGAACTGAGATGGCTGATCTTCGTACAGCTGTTTATCCTGATCAAATTGAAGGAAATACGATATTTAAATTAGGATTAGCTAGTGATGCTGCAGATAGTATCCCTGTAACCGTTTTAATTCCAAATGAAAGAATTCAGGAGGATTTTGGTAATAGTCAACCTACAGGGGTTGAGCTATATAACAAATATGCACCATTGTTTAACGAAGAGGCTATTGGATTTCATAATTATCATCCGTATGACGGGGAAATTACTGAACGGGATAATCAAGTTGTTCACACATTACCAAGTGATCAATTATATGATGTTGGAACTGGTTCACTTACAACTTATACAGCATCACTAGTAGATACATTTGGAGATCATTATGATGAAGTTGTTCAATTAGATGAAACTGGTTCACCCTTTATATTCAGTGAAGTAGGAGAATCATCACCAATTCCATTGAATGGTGAAACGACTCAATACAACTATTATCAATTTACACAGCCAGATGGTCAGAGCTATTTAGTGCCTAACTTTAGAGCTTTTTATTCAACCGTAGAAGAAGCGATTCTTACAATGAAAGAAAACACAAATGATGTTTATCAATCCGTTATTGTTCCGGATGTTGATTACGATGTAACGGTTGAACAGGATGTGGTTACTGTAACATTCACTGAACAATTGGATTTAATGACTCTTGATCAACAACAAGCGATGAAAATGATTGAAGGAATTTTATTAACCGCAGCAAATTTCAATATGAACGTACAATTTAAAAATGTAACCCAAACCGAATGGCAAGGTTTTGATTTTACTACAACATTACCAATGCCGGTCGGTGCAAATGAAATACCATATTCAACAGTTTTTCAATAAATAGCGTTTGAAAATAGGAAATAAAAGGAAAAGTTTTTCCTATTGAACTATCTTTACAATATTTCAATTTCGAGATATAATGTTAAAAAATAATATTGATTCATCTTCGGGGCAGGGTGAAATTCCCGATCGGCGGTAATAGAAACTCATTCTCTTTTACATCGGAGGATTGCAATATAGTTTCTTAAGCCCGCGAGCTCAACTTAGAGCAGGATTTGGTGTGATTCCAAAGCCGACAGTATAGTCTGGATGGGAGAAGGTGAAGGTACGGTCTCTATATTCGTTTGTGGATAGGAAACTGTATGTGGAAGTATCGTTTGTACATTGTCGTATAACTTTACTTTTATTTAGCGTACCCTTTATAATACGCTTGTTTTCGCATACTTATTTTCTTATTTTTAATGTGCCTATTTCTCCCTTATGCAATTTTGCATAAGGGATTTTTCATGGAGAAGGCGAATATAGATGAAGGCTGTCCTTTCTTCTTGCGGGTTGAATCAGCAAAGAGGAGAGAAAGTAAATGAAAAATCAAAACCTTAAGTTACGTTCTTTTGTAACGATTGCCATGTTAAGTAGTATTTCTTTTATTCTGATGCTAATAAACTTCCCTTTACCGGGCTTCCCGGTATTTTTACAAATCGACTTTAGTGATACACCAGCTTTAATCGCAGCAATTACAATGGGACCGTTAGCTGGAATTTTAGTCGAACTGTTTAAAAATGTATTAGATTGGATTTTCTCAGGGACACCAACAGGGGTTCCGGTAGGTCATATGGCCAACTTTGTTACAGGTATTTTATTTATTTTACCTGTCTACTATCTTTATAAAAAGATACCTAAACTAGAAGGATTAATTTTAGGGTTAGCCGCAGGTACAGTCATTATGTCAGTAGGAATGAGTCTATTAAACTATGTAGCCTTTTTACCTATGTATTCTTACTTCCTTGGATGGGGTACTTTTGATATGAAAGAAACGATTGTGTTAGGTATTTTACCATTTAACTTTATAAAAGGAATTATGCTCATGATTGTAACGGTTTTATTATTCCGTACAATGAAAGTTTGGATCGAAAATCAACGAGCACAATATTTACTATAAATCAAAAGTTGTTCATTCATGTCATAAACTATGACGATAATGAACAGCTTTTTTATTTGAAAAAATTGATACAGAATGGCCCAACGTGAAAGCGTTGGGTTTTTTCGTTTTTTATGTCGTAAGCCCTTGATTATATAGGGAATTCGTTCCATCTAAAATTGCGATAAAAAAAATCTAAATTTCATATGTTATTTTTTCTAACATAGTATTGCTATTATACATAACATAGTTTAAAATAATGCTATGAAAGGGAGGAGATGTCGATGAGTCGAGAGTTTCGAAGAGCAATGCCGTTACTCCCTATTAGCATGGTAATGCAATTAACGGAGTTAACTGCGAGACAAATTCGATATTACGAGGAACATAAATTAATTGAGCCTGCAAGGTCAGAAGGCAATCGTAGAATGTTCTCATTAGATGATGTAGATGCATTATTAGAAATTCGTGAACTTCTCGATCAAGGGATTAACATGGCAGGAATTAAAAAAGTTTTTGATATGAGAAAAAACAACAATGTGAAATCTTCTAACAAACTATCTATTTCTGACGCAGAACTCCGCGCGATTTTACGTGAGGAAATGCAACAGGCACAAATTATGCAAAAGGCATCATTAAGGCAAGGGGATTTATCTCGCTTTTTTCAAGTAAAGGGTGAGTAAATTATATTTTTTAATTTAAAATTTTAGGAGTGTGGAAAAAGATGGCTAAGTACACAAAAGAAGACATTAAACAAATTGTGAAAGATAAAGGCGTAAAATATATTCGCCTACAATTTACAGACATTTTAGGTACGATTAAAAACGTAGAAATTCCTTTAAGCCAATTAGATAAGGCTTTAGATAACAAAATGATGTTTGACGGATCTTCCATTGAAGGTTTTGTACGTATTGAGGAATCAGATATGTACTTACAACCGGATTTAGATACTTTTGTTATCTTCCCTTGGACAGCGGAAAAAGGGAAAGTAGCCCGATTAATTTGTGATATTGTAAATCCGGATGGTACACCATTTGCTGGTGACCCACGCTCAAACTTAAAACGTGTATTAGGTAACATGGAAGAACTAGGATTTACAAGTTTCAACTTAGGACCAGAGCCAGAATTCTTCTTATTTAAATTAGATGAAAAAGGTAACCCAACTCTTGAATTAAATGATGATGGAGGATACTTCGACTTAGCACCAACTGACCTAGGTGAAAACTGCCGTCGTGATATCGTGTTAGAATTGGAAGAAATGGGCTTTGAAATTGAAGCTTCTCACCACGAGGTAGCTCCTGGACAACACGAAATTGATTTTAAATATGCAAATGCTATAGAAGCGTGTGATAATATTCAAACTTTCAAATTAGTAGTTAAAACAATCGCTCGTAAACACGGTTTACATGCGACATTTATGCCAAAACCACTATTCGGCGTAAACGGTTCTGGTATGCACTCGAACTTATCATTGTTCAAAGGAAACCAAAATGTATTTTGGGATGAAAATGCAGAATTAGAGCTATCTGATACTGCTCGTGCATTCATGGCAGGTATTATGAAACATGCGAAAGCATTCACAGCTGTAACAAACCCATTAGTAAACTCTTACAAACGTTTAGTACCAGGCTATGAAGCACCATGTTATATTGCTTGGTCTGCTCGTAACCGTTCACCGTTAATTCGTATTCCTGCATCTCGTGGATTATCTACTCGTGTTGAATTACGTTCAGTTGACCCAGCAGCGAATCCTTACTTAGCTTTAGCAGTGCTTTTAGAAGCTGGTTTAGATGGAATCCGTAACGGTTTAACACCTCCTCCTCCAGTAGATCGTAATATTTATGTGATGAATGCGGCTGAGTTGAAAGAAACTGGTATTGAAAGTTTACCGGGATCACTACTAGAAGCTTTACAAGAATTAGAAAAAGATGAAGTGATTAAAGGTGCTCTAGGCGAACATATTTATTCGAACTTTAAAGAGGCGAAAGAAATTGAATATGATATGTTCCGTACAGTTGTACATCCTTGGGAACGCGACCAATATTTAAAAATGTATTAATTTATCGTTGTAAATGCCCCATTGCTAATACTCCACCTATTTTGGAGTATTAGTTAATGGGGTTTTTTATATTTTAAGAACTTTACATGATATTTAATAAAGTTCATATACTAATGATAATCATGCATGAAATAGGAGAGTTATTGATTGAGAAAACAATTATTATCTGCTGTTTTAACGGGGCTCATTGTCATTGTTCTTTTCATTACAATATATACAAATATGGCTGAATCGAAAGGTACTCCACTAACTATTGATGAGGCAATCCAATCGAATCTTTTGCAAGAACTTCCAAGTGAAGACGAAGGGTCTAGAGGAGATAATCCTACTATTTCTTATCGAATCATTGAAGAACCGGTTATCGGTGATACCCATGGAGAAGAAGGACATGCCCATGCTCATGACCATAATGATGCCCATGAAGAGGGAAGTATACAACCAGAAGTTCGAACGATGAATACGAAAGCGCCTGATTTTGAAATGAAAACATTAGCTGGTGACACAGTGAAACTTTCAAATTTAAAGGGAAAAAAAATATTCATTAACTTTTGGGCAACGTGGTGTCCTCCGTGTGTAGAAGAAATGCCTACAATCCAACATTTTTATGAAAGTTATGCTAAAGAACATAATGTAGAAATTTTATCCGTTAATGCGACAGATTTAGAAACGAACAAAGAGAAAGTGAAACAATTTGCAAACAAACATGGTATTACCTTTCCTATTTTATTAGATGAAGACGGGAATACATCCATTGCTTATGAAGTTCTTACAATCCCAACGAGTATTATTGTGAATGAAGAGGGAATTATTGTAGAACAAATTATTGGGCCGGTTACAGAAGAGCTATTATTAGAGAAATTAAGTAAGTAAATGAAAAATAGGACTTCTTTATGCAAAGTATGCATAGTGAAGTCCTAAATTATTTATCCCATAATATTATATCCAGAATCAACGTAAATCGTTTCTCCCGTAACACCGCGTGACAAGTTACTTAACATAACAAGAGTCATATCTGCTACTTCTTCTTGATTTGTATTACGTTTCAATGGAGATAGTTCTTCGATTTTGTGTAATGCTGTGTTAAAGCTTGGTACACCTTTGGCTGCTAACGTACGAATAGCACCTGCAGATATTGCGTTTACACGTATACCTTCGGAACCAAGATCTGATGCAAGATATTTCATTGCAGATTCTAATGCAGCTTTTGCAACACCCATTACATTATATCCTTCAAGCACTCGTTGTCCACCTAAATAACTCATTGTGACGATGGAAGCACCTTCTGTCATATATGGTAGGGCCGCTTTTGCCACTGCAATTAACGAATATGCGCTTGTATCTTGAGCAAAGGCATATCCTTCACGAGATGTTTCAACAAAACGATTTTTTAAATCTTCTGCATGGGCAAAGGCAACGGAATGCACAATTCCATGAATGACACCGAATTGTTCACCAATTTGAGTAAAGGCTTTTGAAATGCTTTCATCACTATTTACATCACATTCGATAACAGCTGTTTTATGTTCTGTATAATCAGCTAAAACTTTTTCAATTTTTCCTTTTGAACGTTCTTTTCGATAAGTAAAGATTACGTTTGCTCCTACTTCTAAAAGCTTCTTTGCAATTCCCCAAGCGATACTACGCTCGTTTGCAACACCCATTACGACAATATTTTTATCTTTTAACTGTAAAATGTCCATCCAATGTACCCCTTTATCGAATAATGTTATATCAGTTATTAGTACCAACTACTAATTTCAGTTTAACAGTTCTATCATTAAAAATCAATGCTATTTAAGTAACTTGCATAACAAAATAGTTGACTGCTATTTTGTTATGCAATATAGTATTAAACAGAGGGTATCTTGTAAAGCAAAATAGTGAGGTGAGAATCGCTTTGTCCATACGAAGTCAGTTGTTAAAAGGTATTTTAGATGGTTGTGTTTTATCGGTTATTGAAAAAGAAGAAGTATACGGCTATGAATTGTCACAAAAACTGCAGCAGCTTGGTTTAAAGGATATAAGTGAAGGTACGATTTATCCCGTATTATTACGTTTGCAAAAAAGTCAGTGGATTAACGGAAAAATGCGACCATCCGATACTGGCCCAAATCGGAAATATTATTCTTTAACCGATGAAGGAAAGGTGGCCCTTGAATCAATTCGTAAGGAATGGGAGCTATTAAGTAGGCCTATTACAAATATATTAAGAGGTGATAAGAATGACGTTAACAATTAAAAAAATGGTGAAACAAAATAATGAAAAACGCAATTTATTAACACCCGAAAATAAAACGTATTATGAAAATATGCTTCTGTATATTCGAACAAATGCATTTAAAGATGAAAAGGCGACGGAAGAAGTGTTGCTGGAAATGTTAGACCACTTACTCGAGGCACAAAAAGAAGGGAAAAAGGCAGAGGAAGTGTTTGGAAAGGCACCTCAACAACTCGCTCAAGATATTATCGAATCCCTTCCGAATGAATCGGTAAAAAAAATAATGGGATTTAGTTTGGAAATCATATTAACATTATTTGGTTGGTATTTAGTGGCTTGGGGTGTTCCGGATTTAATTTTAAAGGAAGGCTCTACAATTTATTTAGGTACGGCTTCAGTCTCTATCGTGTTAATTATTGGAAGCTTAGTCGGTCTCATTTATTTTATATTTGCTGTATTAAAAAAGAATGCATTTACGAGCAAGAAAAAGAAAAACAAAGTTACTTGGGGTTTAGGCATACTATTTGGTTTAGTTTGGGCAGGTGTTATACTTTTAAATATTTTTGTTAAACCTTTTGGACCGGCTATTGATATACATTATTATACTGCCTTCGGACTTGGCTGTTTCTTAATATTAGCATCCTATTTATTTAAAAAAACCCGTGAAGCAAAATAAACAAAAAGGTAGGCAAGGGTAAATCCCTTTCCTACCTTTTTATATGAATGAATTATTCGTATTTTAAAGGATCGCCCTCAAATGATTCGTCTGCTACTTTGATAGAATCTGTCGGACAGCCTTCAAATGCATCTTGCATATCCTCTAGTAGATCTTCTGGTACTTCAGCTGTACCCATGTTATCATCTAAAATAACGAAGGCAATTCCTTCATCATCATAATCATAAATATCTGGGGCTGCAGCACCACAAGCGCCACAAGCAATACATGTATCTTTATCAACAATTGTATATTTTGGCATAGTATTCTCTCCTTTTTAACGTGCGCTCCAATCAAGCTTCTTTTCTATTCTAAAACTGTTTAATCGACTTTTCAACATAATACTACGAAATGGAGGGGTTGATTTTTGATATTTGAACAAATTCTTTTACAAATTTTCCACAATTTCAATCAAGAACGAACGATTTCCGCACCTTTCCATTTACTAAAAGGTAAACGTTCAGGCCAAACAATACAAGATGTGGGAATATATCATTTACATAAGTTTTTTAGTATTTTACCGAAATTGTCAAGACCTCATTACGACGAGAAACTGAATTCATTAATAGAAGAACATTATTTAATCGTCCATGATGAAGGTAGCTATGAGCTGACAGATAGTGCAAGAGAATTTGTAAAGGATGGGGAAAAGTATTATTTTAATGGGTGGTATTATAGAGGGAATGAGCATATTTTTTTTGCTAGACTTTCATTGATTGTGCAATCCCTCTCTCACCATGGGGCAGGTCGAATGTCTTTTACCCCTATTCAAAAGGACGATCATATTCAACATTGGGTTCGACAGTTTTTACTTATAAATCAATATAAAGAAGGTAATTTACAAAAAACGTTATTAGACGAAATAGTGGGGAGTCTTGAAAGTTCAAAAGTAGAAGAACGGGCAAAATCGATTGTCATTAACCGCTTGGCAGGTTTTCAAACGGCTGGCCTTACATGGCAGCAAATCAGTTATCAAGAAAATTTATCTGAAATGGATGTTCAATTAATTTATATTTCTACTTTACATAGTTGGATTACCCAAATTTCAAATCATCCGGAGCAATATTTATTACTAAATCAACTTGCAAAAGATATTCGAGTCGTTATTCCTTTAAGTGGTTCTGCTCATCAAACAGCCGAACTCTTCCGTAAAGGGTATTTAATAGAAGAAATTAGTCATATCCGCCGGTTAAAGGTTAGCACGATTGAAGACCATATCGTTGAAATTGCGATGAATGATCCCGATTTTTCTATCGAACAATTTATTTCGAAAGAAGATATTAAAAAAGTAATGACGGCAGTCGATGATTATAATACGAGAAAACTAAAGATTTTACATGAAGTGGTTCCTCATTTATCCTATTTTCAAATACGACTTGTATTGGCGAGGGGGGAATAACGATGGAACTTGAGAAAGTTTTACAACATCATTTTGGCTATACATCCTTCCGTCCCGGCCAGAAAGAAGTTATTGAGCAAATTGTAAAAGGTAAGGATGTCATTGCGTTGTTGCCTACGGGAATGGGGAAGTCATTATGTTATCAGCTTCCGGGATATATATTTAACAAACCGGTTTTAATCATTTCTCCATTATTATCGTTAATGCAAGATCAAGTTGATCAAATTAAACAACTGAAGGAAAAAAGGGTAGTGGCCTTAAATTCTTTTTTGAACGCCACTCAGAAAAAAGTAACGATACAACATTTACACCAATATCGGTTTATATTTATTTCACCTGAAATGTTATTGCAACCCCAAGTCCAACAGAAGTTAAATTCAATGGAGTTATCATTGATTGTTGTTGATGAAGCTCACTGTATTTCCCAATGGGGATTTGATTTTAGACCAGATTATTTACGAATTGGTGAAGTGATGGATAAAGCGAATCGGCCACCAATTTTAGCTTTATCGGCAACTGCTACACAAAAAGTGTTAGGTGATATCGAATCTTATTTAAAGATGAATGAACCATTTACATTTATTCATACCGTTGATCGTCCGAATATTCATATGGGTAGAGTATTGTTTCAAAACAGAGAGGAAAAATTGGATTGGATTTTGGAACACGTGTTGGAAACAGCAGGTCCGGGAATTATTTATACCCAATCTAGATCAAAAACTGAAAGTATAAGTGAAAGATTGCTTCAAATGGGAATTTCAACGGCTGCCTATCATGGTGGGAAAGATACGTTAGATCGACAATTCATTCAACAACAGTTTATCGACGGTTCCTTAGAATGGATTGTTGCGACGAATGCTTTTGGAATGGGCGTACATAAACAAAATGTTCGGCAAATTATCCATGAATCAATCCCATCGAATGTTGCCAATTATATGCAAGAAATAGGACGAGCAGGCCGAGATGGAAAGGATGCTCTTGCAATTCTTCTTTTTGCGGATGGAGACGATGAGTTTGCGAAATTTGTCGGAATCGATGATTTTCCAAATGAAGTACACGTAGATCTTTATCTAGAGTATCGTAGGAGGAATGAATCCCCTTCAACTATGATTCAAAATGGGGAAATTTCTGAGACGGCATATCGAGTGTTAGATTATTGGATGCACCAAATCCATCCAAATGAAGTGAAACATCAATTATTAACGATGAAAACTGATAAAATAAGAGCTGTTGAAGAAGTAGTCAATTTAATTCGAACAAAAAGTTGCATGAGAGAAAAGCTTGTCCACTATTTTGGACAAAATTTAATGGAAAAACCATCAGATTGTTGTGAATGTTGTGGGTTAGATTATCACAATATTATTCAAAAACGGGAAAGTTTCGAACAGGATGAAACGGCTGTTTCTTGGAAAAAAAGACTCGAAACGATTCTTTTAGGTTTTTCGTAAATATATGTTAAAAATATCGATTTGTCGACAAAAATCTATTAAAATATTCACCTCGATTATTTACATTTTAAAGAAATTTCGTCATAATTAGAGAAAGATAGTTTTGGAGGTGGCACTGATGAGTAATGAAGATTACAGAGAAAAAATCGAAGAGCATCGTCAAACAATCGAAATGGAAGAAAAAAAATCTAGAATGTCACGATCTAATCGAAATAAAATAAAGAAAAAAAGAAAATTTTCATTAATGAATGCACTAGTTATTTTACTACTTGGAATTCCATTATTGTTACTTATATACGTATCTGCTTTTTATGATCCAGGTAAACATGAAGTAGCAGAAGTAGAAAAAAATAACGATACACTCGTTGAGTTTCAAACAAATAATACCGTATCTGCAAGTGCGAAGGAAAAGGAACCTGAAGTAGCGCAAGAGCAAGATGCCGAAAAAGAGGCTGCTGAAGCAGAGGCTGCGAAGAAAGCAGAAGCTGAAAAACAAGCCGCTGAAGAAGCGGCGAAAAAAGCGGAAGCCGAAAAACAAGCTGCTGAGGAAGCAGCGAAAAAAGCAGAAGCCGAAAAACAGGCTGCAGCGCAAAAAGAAGCGGAAGCGAAAAAACAAGAGGCTGAAAAACAATCGAGCGGTAAGGTACATACAGTCCAACCAAATGAAAATTTATTCCGTATTGCATTAAAGTATTATAATGATGCAAGTGGTGTAGAGAAAATTAAACAAGCTAATAATTTATCTTCTAATGACGTTTACGTAGGGCAAACTTTAATTATACCGTAACTAAGATTTTCTATCCGTTTGATGAATCCATGGCTATCTTTGCTTTTTCTGGACAGATTAATGATTTTGGATTAATCTCAACTGTATAAAGATTACATATTCGGTTGGAGCCGAATATACTAAAAAGACGATGGTAAGTTACCTCGTCTTTTTGTTTTTGAAACGGAGGGTTTACAATTTTTTTGTTTGTCCTAATAATGGTAATCGTCGTGTTTTTACTCTTTATGTATAAACAGGCCAATGAAAACAATGTATTACATCATGAAATTTCTTTACTTGGTGAACCGGAACAAGTTTCCCTTTTTTTTATCTCGGATGTCCATTTAAGGAAAATTCATGTCCCAATGATTGAACAAATTTCTAAACGATTTGATGCGGTCATTATTGGCGGAGATTTTGCCGATAAACGAACACCCATTGAACGAATCTATCAAAACATTGAACTGCTTCAAAGGTTAGGTCCGCTCTATTTTGTTTGGGGAAATAATGATCGTGAAGTTGGCGAAGAAACATTGCGGAACATTTTTAAGGAGACGGGTGTCCACATAATAGAAAATGACGCAATTATACTTCCGAATATGAAAAATCGATGTTGGATAAGTGCCATCGATGATACGTCTACGGAAAATGAAGATTTCGATCTTGCCTTTGAAAAATGCAGGGGAGAGGAAAATGTTATTTTTATTTCCCATAACCCGGAAGTATTTCGTGAAGTACGCCATAACTTCCATACAAAATTAATGTTAGGTGGACACTTCCATGGTGGCCAAATTCGATTTGGTTCGATAGGAATGTTACCCCATGGTTCATTTTCTATTAGAGATGGTGTATTTACGCTCATTAGTAATGGATATGGTACGACAATGGTACCATTCCGTTTAGGAGCAAAACCCCAGTGTCACATTATTGACTTGCATTTTCATGATACAATAAAGTAGTAAAAATAAATTTATATAGTTGGTAAGTTGTTTTAAGGAGAGGTTAAGATGCAAACTGTAGACGCTATAATCGTAGGGGGAGGTCCTTGCGGTTTATCTGCTGCAATAGAATTACAAAATATCGGATTAAAGCCAATTGTCATTGAAAAAGGGAATGTGGTAAATGCTATTTATCATTATCCAACTCATCAAACCTTTTTTAGTACAAGTGAAAAATTAGCTATTGGTGATGTTCCTTTTATAATAGAGGAACGAAAACCCCATCGAAATCAGGCGCTTGTTTATTATCGTGAAGTAGTGAAAATGAAAAACATTCAAGTTAATGCCTTCGAAAAAGTGGAATCAGTTGTAAAAGGTGAAAATCAATTTACGGTAAAAACCGATAAAGAAGTATACGAAACCCCATACGTTATTCTGGCAACAGGTTATTATGATCAGCCGAATTATATGGATATTCCAGGTGAAAATTTACCAAAAGTTTTTCATTATTTTAAAGAAGCCCATCCATTTTTTGATACAGATGTACTCGTAATCGGTGGGAAAAATTCTGCGGTGGATGCTGCCCTGGAATTACATAAAGCAAAAGCTAGAGTTACTGTTGCGTATCGAGGTAGTGATTATTCTCCAAGTGTTAAACCTTGGATTTTACCGGAATTTGCATCCCTTGTTCGAAACGAAGAAATTACGATGCATTTTAATACGATTGTTAAAGAAATTCGGGAAACAGAAGTTGTCCTTTCAACAAACGGCATTGAGAAGGTCATTAAAAATGATTATGTTTTTGCTATGACAGGTTATCATCCTGATCATGACTTTATCCGTGCAATGGGTGTTGAAATCGACGCTGAAACTGGTAGACCATTGTATGATGTAGAAACAATGGAAACGAATATAGAAAATTTATATATTGCAGGTGTTCTTGCTGCTGGAAATAATGCGAATGAAATTTTTATTGAAAATGGAAAGTTTCATGGAGGATTTATCGCGAAGCACATTGAACAGAAAATGAATAATTCAAAGTAAAAAGGAAAAGGTGTCTCAGTTTTTGAGACACCTTTTTGATTAGTTAATTAAAAAATTCCTTTAAATCAATCGGATTATTATGTTGATTTAATCCGATTAAAAGTTTTAAACGAGCTTTTTGGCCGTTGATTCCAGTGGCAAATATGACACCTAGGTTTTCTAGACTTTTTCCGCCACCTTCGTATCCATAAACTCCTTCAGCAATTCCGTTAAAGCAACGGGATACTAATATAACAGGGATATTTGCCTGTAGTAATTTTTGTATACCGACTGCAACATCAGGAGGGACATTACCTTGTCCTAACCCTTCGAGTACAACACCGTCATACTTCAAATCTAATATGGCTTCGATTAAATCCCTTTCCATTCCTGCATATACCTTTAATAAAGCAACCCGTTTTTCAATGGAGTTTACTTCTACATATCTTCGTTTAATCGGTGCTTGGTGAATGTGTACCATTTTTTTCGTTACTAACCCGATAGGACCGTATTGTGGGCTTTGGAACGTGTTGACGCTAGATGTGGAAGTTTTTGTAATGTTAAAGGCTTGATGAATTTCATCGTTCATCACAACGAGTACTCCTTTGTTTCTTGCGTCATCACTGCAAGCAACTTGTATTGCTTCTACTAAGTTATATACTCCGTCTGCACCGAGTTCATTGGATGAACGCATAGCACCAGTTAACACTATCGGAAATTCAAATTGAGTTGTTAAATCTAAAAAGTAAGCAGTTTCTTCTAACGTGTCTGTCCCGTGGGTAATAACGATTCCATCAACCACATGTTCTTGAGTGTATTGAACGATCGTATCTCGTAAATAAAGCATTTCTTTGGGCGTAATATGGGGTGAAGGATAATTAAATACTTCCATTTCACGGATATTCGCATATTTGGAAAGCTGTTCACTTACACCTAAAAGTGGATTTTTGTCGTTAGGGAGAACTGCCCCCTTTTCATTCATCTTCATTGAAATGGTACCACCTGTATGTAGCAATAAAATATTTTTTGCCATAAAAATTTCCCCTCTAATTCATTTTTTCGTGAGCTAATAATGATATAATAACATTAATGAGTTTTGAAAGGAGCGTAGCCAAAAAATGTTCATATTGTTTTCTGCTGCGATTGCTCCTGGGTTAGCGCTGCTTAGTTATTTTTATTTAAGAAATCAGATGGCGACCGAGCCGAGAAAAACGTTGTTACAAGCTTTTCTTTTCGGGACGTTAATTACTTTCCCGATTATGTTTATACAATATGTAGTAAAAACAGAAGATACTTTTTCCAACCGTTTTATCACTGAAGTATTATTTTCAAGTGGACTCGAGGAGTTTTTTAAATGGCTCGTCATCTTTACCGTTATTCTTAGACATATTGAATTTGACGATCCATATGATGGCATTCTTTACGGTGCAAGTGTTTCCCTCGGATTTGCAACGGTTGAAAATGTTCTCTATTTAATATCCTTTGGAATAAATACGGCTCTAATGAGGGCGATTTTACCAGTATCGAGCCATGCATTATTTGGAGTCGTAATGGGCTACTACTTTGGTAAAAGTAAGTTTGCTAATAATGATAAAAAAACAGAGTACTTAATTCTTTCTATTTTAACGCCATTTTTACTACATATCATTTATAATTCTATTTTATCCTTTAAAGGCTATTGGGTATATTTGATTGCTCCGTTTATGTTTTATTTGTGGTGGTTAGCATTGAAAAAAGTAAAATTAGCCCATCAACATTTAGTACAACATTTATTTGAACAAAATAAAATTTAATAAGAAAACAAATGGCGAGTAGAATGAACGATCGCATTTGTTTTATAACAATTGGTTGATTCAAACAAAAATGAATCAACCTTTTTTATTTGGTAAAACGTATAAAACGAAATGATTTTTACATGCTATGAGAAAGGAGTGAAATACATGGTAAGAAGTATCTTTATGTCTGTCATTTTAATATTTGGCACATTAGCTGTAGTAAATCCAAATCAAACATTCGCATTTTCAGGTCAAGTAGTCGAACGTGGAGCTTTTGGAGATGATGTGATTGAATTACAGGCAAGGTTACAATACTTAGGATTTTATAATGGGAAAATTGATGGGATATTCGGTTATGGGACATATTGGGCTCTTCGAAATTTCCAAGAACAATACGAACTTGATATAGATGGTATTGCAGGAGCTAAAACAAAGGAACAGTTAGTTTCTGTTAGTGAATATCATAGAGATTGGGTGCATGAACAAATTGAAAAAGGTAATCGTTTTACCCACTATGGAGGAGTTCCTTTAGCAGAACAAACTACTGGAGGGGCAGGTTCATCTGAAAGTACCGACGTGCAACTTCCAGCAAAATATACAGAACGTGATTTGCAATTAATGGCAAATGCTGTATATGGTGAAGCCCGTGGTGAACCTTATGAAGGGCAAGTTGCCGTTGCAGCCGTTATTTTAAACCGATTAGAATCACCAGATTTTCCAAATACGATTTCGGAAATTATTTTCCAACCTGGTGCCTTTACAGCAGTAGCTGATGGTCAAATTTGGTTAACACCTAATGAAAGAGCCCGAGAAGCCGTTCTAGATGCTATGAATGGTTGGGATCCTACTGAAAATGCTCTTTATTACTTTAACCCAGAAACAGCAACAAGTGATTGGATTTGGTCGAGACCGCAAATTAAAAAAATCGGTGAACATATATTCTGTTATTAAAGGAGGGACAACATGAAAAGTGCTATTTATTTACTATCTATTGCCGTGTTAGCGCTAGGGTTATATTCATTTGAAGTAAGACAACAAAATACGCAACTTGAGCAAACAGTGCAAGCCCAATATACAAATGCATTAACAAATGCCTCTGAAAAACTATCTACACTTCAACGTTCTGTCTCTCAATCATTACTATTTCAAGACCAACAAGCATTAGAGGCTGAGCTGGATAATATATGGCGAATAAGTAACGAGTTTCGATCTACGATCAGTAGTTTACCTTTAAGTAGGGAAGTAGCAAATGAATGGCTACGATATGTTGGAAATATCGGTGAAGAGGCTAAATATGCTTCAGATAACCGTGATTTTGAAGGTTGGCATGATAGAATGCAAGTTGTCAATCAAAACTTACAGTCATTATCCGATGAATGGACTGTAGCCACATCCAATTTCTATCAAAATGATGCTGATTTATCCCAATGGACAAACGTAGCTGAAAAAGAAACGGAGCAATCACCATTTAAAAATGTTGCTTCCAATTTAAAAACTTATTCGGAAACAGATTTCCCTTTAACAGCAAGTGAATCGGATTGGTTAAAGAAAAGGGATTTACAAAATTTAGATGATAAAGAAATTACAAAAGAACAAGCAATCGAACGATTAGAAATACTTATTCCAGGAATCAAGGATGCTACTTATACTGTAACGAAAAGTAAAGAAGATGCACCTTACCCGTTCTACCATATTCAATTTGTAAAAGGTAGTCGCATTGGATATGCCGATATTACCGTAAAAGGTGGGCATATTTTATCCTTCTTATCAGAACGACCGATCCAGGAACAAAAAGGTGTTAGCCAACAACAAGTGAGGGATTTAACAAATGAATTTTTAAAACGTGCTGGCTATAATGATGTGCAAATAGTTGAAATGCGTGAAAATCATCAAGCATGGCACATTGCTTTAGCTCGAGTTGTTGGAAAAGATAAGGCATTTGTATATCCAGATGGTATTCAATTGAAAATATCAAAGGATAGCGGCGAATTATTAGGATTAAATGCGATGGAATATGTTCAAAGGGAAGAAATTAACGAGGATCAAAAAGTTGTTCCGATTAATTGGGAAACGTTCTTCCGCCCGGGTACTCATGTAGAAGAAGAAAAGTTAATTTACACAGAAAATGAAGCATTCCAACTTAGAAAATGTTATGAAGTCATCGCAAGGTTTGATAGTAAACAAAATGAAACCTTTAGAATTGTCGTGGATACTGAAAATCACGATGTTTTAAAAGTCGAATATATGCCATAGTAAAAAAATACTAAACGCCCTAGAAAAAAACGGGTTTTCGTGCAATAATTAGTTATTATTATTGTGCGAGGGGATTACTATGGATCTAAAAGTTGGTACTGTCTTAACTTTAGAGCAGGAAATAACTGAAAAAGAAGAAAAATTCCATTGTAAAATTGTCGAAATAAAAGACAATATCGTTTATATTGACTATCCAAAAAGTTCACTAACAAAAAAAACCGCTTTTTTAGTGGATGGTTCCGAATATTATGGAACATTTATTTCTGAAGGTAATGTTAGTTTTGCTTTTAAAACGAAAGTAATCGGAAGAAAAATGGGTACAATTCCGACAATAATGTTATCGCTTCCTGAGCAAGAAGAAATTATGAAAATCCAAAGACGGGAATTTGTAAGAGTTCAAACGTCTATTGATGTAGCAATTGAATATAACAATGAATATTTTCAATTTGTTACGGAAGATATAAGTGCCGGAGGTTTATTAATTCGACTTAAGTCGGATGTACCCTTTAATGAAGGTGAAATCGTACCATTAACTATTGTTTTACCTTTTGCAAATGGGGATATGCGATATGTCCGTACAAATGCAGAAGTTATTCGAATTTTTGAAAGGGATACAATTCGTCTAGCATCACTACAACTTGTAGAAACGGACGAAGTAGATAAGCAATATATTGTTCGATTTTGTTTTGAACGTCAATTGATGATACGAAAAAAAGAATCGAGCCCGATTTTAAAAAGCCCTATTTCTTAATAGTGGCTTTTTTCTTTTAGCGGATATTTTCATTTCCGAGGTGGATTTGAGAAAGTAATTACTAAGTAAATATGGTACAATGTACAGGGAAAGTAGGGATATTATGGTTAAGAAAATTCAAATTGCAATCGATGGACCAGCAGGTGCTGGCAAGAGTACGATTGCAAAAATTGTAGCAGAAAACTTAGGCTATACGTATATTGACACGGGAGCTATGTATCGTGCAGTTACGTATAAAGCATTAAAACAAAACATAGAATTAAGTGATGCAAACTCTTTAGAAGCAATGTTATTAAAAACAAGCATTGTTCTAAAGCCATCTCCAAAGGGACAACTTGTTTTCGTAGATGGAGAAGATGTGACTCAATTAATCCGTTCCAATGAAGTAACCGCAAACGTCAGTGAAGTGGCTGCCCATGCAAATATTCGTGAAATACTCGTAGCAAAACAGCAGGAACTTGCAGCGAATGGCGGAATTGTAATGGATGGACGAGATATTGCAACCCATGTATTAAAGGATGCTGAATTAAAAATCTTTATGTCAGCTTCTGTTGAGGAAAGAGCGAGAAGACGTTTTATTGATAATGAAAAACGGGGTATTCCATCTACAATTGAAAAATTGAAGGAAGAAATTGCTTTACGGGATAAATTAGATAGTGAGCGTGAAGCTTCACCTTTAATCCAAGCTGAAGACGCAATTTATTTGGATACAACGGAATTATCTATTGAAGAAGCTGCCAACGAAATATTAAATTTAGCAAAGCAAAAAATGGAATAAACTTTATTTTTTTAATAGGTATAAAAAATTTTTTTCGTGAAATTTTTGATAATAAAGGAAAATTTTTTGTTTTTATGGACAATTTCGAATAAAATAGAAATTGGAAGATGCGAAGGAGGGTTACATATGTCTGAAGAAATGAACTTAGGATCAAACCAAGAATTTCGTGAAGGAGATATTGTGAAAGGTGTTGCTGCACAAGTGGAAGATAAAGCAGTAACAGTCTCGATTGAAGGTGCTCCTTTCGATGGTATATTACCAATCAGTGAACTTTCAAGCTTGCATATCGAAAAAGCTTCTGATGTAGTAGCGGTCGGAGATGAGCTAGAGCTGATGATTACCAAAGTGGAAGAGGAAAACTTTGTATTATCAAAACGCAAAGTAGATGCGCTAAAAGCTTGGGATAAGCTTGAAGCACAATTTGCATCAGGGCAAATTTTTGAAGCAGAAGTGAAGGATGTTGTGAAAGGTGGCCTAGTTGTTGATTTGGGCGTACGTGGCTTCGTTCCTGCATCTCTAGTTGAAGATTATTTCGTTGAAGACTTCGAAGATTATAAAGGGAAAACGTTATCGTTTAAAATTACAGAGTTAGATAAAGAAAAAGGGAGATTAATTTTATCCCATCGCGCTGTTCTTGAAGATCAAAAAGCGAATAAGAAGAAACGAGTATTTGAAGAAATTCATGCTGGTGATGTGTTAGATGGAACTGTACAACGATTAGCACCGTTTGGAGCTTTTGTTGATATTGGCGGTGTTGATGGTTTAGTACACATTTCACAAGTTTCTCATGAACATGTGGACGATGTGAGTACAGTTTTATCTGAAGGCCAAGCAGTAAAAGTGAAAGTGTTATCAGTTGATCCGGAAAATGAACGAATTTCCTTATCTATAAAGGATACTTTACCTGGACCTTGGTCAAATATTGAAGAACGAGTATCAAAGGGAAGTGTTTTAACAGGAACAGTTAAACGTTTAGTATCCTTTGGAGCTTTTGTAGAAGTGTTCCCTGGAGTTGAAGGACTCGTACACATTTCACAAATTTCACATAAACATATTAATACTCCACACGAAGAACTAAAAGAAAGTCAAGAGGTTGACGTAAAAGTATTAGATGTAAATGAAGCTGAAAAACGTTTATCTCTAAGTATTAAAGAGCTTCAAACGAACCCGGTAAAAGAAGAAGAGTTTGATTATGAACTACCGGAGGAAAACACTGGTTTCTCCTTCAGTGATGTGATCGGAGATAAATTAAAAGGTTTTACGAATAAATAAGATTGTTTATTATACAGGCGTGCATAATAAATGCATGTCTGTATTTTTTATTTTCATTAACAAAATATGACAGATATTATTGATTTGTAGTCAAAAAATGATATAATTTACATTTTCGTGTATAATACTAAAGATAAGAATTTGGAAGGATGAAGTACAGATGACAAAACCAGTAATCGCCATCGTAGGTCGTCCGAACGTTGGGAAGTCTACAATATTTAATCGTATTGTTGGAGAACGCGTATCAATCGTGGAAGATATTCCAGGTGTAACACGTGACCGCATCTATAGTTCGGCAGATTGGTTAACCCATGAATTTAACATTATTGATACAGGTGGAATTGAAATAGGAGACGAACCTTTTTTAGATCAAATTCGTTCTCAAGCAGAAATTGCTATACAAGAAGCAGATGTCATTATTTTTATGACGAATGGCCGCGAAGGTGTGACATTAGCTGACGAACAAGTAGCGAAAATTTTATATAAAACAAAAAAACCAGTTGTTTTGGCAGTCAACAAAATTGATAATCCAGACATGCGTGAAATGATTTATGATTTCTACGCCTTAGGATTTGGTGAACCATTCCCGATTTCCGGTTCCCACGGTTTAGGTATCGGGGATTTATTAGATGAATGTGCAAAACATTTCCCGAAAGAAGATGAAGAACAATATCCAGATGATACAATTAAGTTCAGTTTAATTGGTCGTCCGAATGTTGGGAAATCTTCATTAGTTAATGCTTTCCTTGGGCAAGAACGGGTAATTGTTAGTGATATAGCTGGTACAACTCGAGATGCTATCGATACGCCGTACTCTTACGATGGACAAGACTATGTCATCATCGATACAGCTGGGATGCGTAAAAAAGGGAAAGTATATGAAACGACAGAAAAGTATTCTGTACTAAGAGCGTTGCGAGCTATTGAACGATCCGACGTTGTCTTAGTTGTATTAAATGGGGAAGAGGGGATACAAGAGCAAGATAAAAAAATTGCAGGTTATGCCCACGAAGCTGGAAAAGCGGTCATTATTGTTGTGAATAAATGGGATGCAGTTGAAAAAGATGAGAAAACGATGAATCTCTATACACAACAAATTAGAGAACACTTCCTCTATTTACATTACGCACCAATCATTTTCGTTTCCGCTAAAACGAAACAACGGGTGCATCAAATTTTAAATATTGTACAACGAGTAAGTGAAAATCACGCGATGCGTATTCAATCATCCATTTTAAACGAAGTGATTGAGGATGCAGTAGCTCGAAATCCAGCTCCAAGGGATAAAGGGCGCCGTTTACGAATTTACTATACGACTCAGGTTGCAGTAAAGCCACCGACATTTGTTACATTTGTAAACGATCCTGAACTGATGCATTTCTCTTATGAACGTTTCCTTGAAAATCGAATTCGTGAGACGTTTGATTTTGAAGGTACGCCTATTCGCTTAATTGCACGTGCTCGCGAATAACCGTATTAGAGGGGGATAAACAAATGGAAAATGTAACGATATTAGGTGCTGGTTCTTGGGGGACTGCTCTAGCCATCGTGTTAGCTGAAAATGGCCACAATACCCTTTTATGGACCCATCGTATAGAACAAGCAAATGAAATTAATGAACAACATACAAATGAAAAATATTTACCTAATATACAATTGCCGACAAAACTAACGGCTACAGCAGATTTACAAGAAGCGGTAAACCATTCAAACATTATTGTTGTTGCTGTTCCGACAAAGGCTATTCGAGAAGTATGTCATTCAATGATGACCTTCTTGAACGATAAAAAATTATTTATCCATGTTTCAAAAGGGATTGAACCAGATATATTAAAACGCATTTCTGAAATGTTGAAGGAAAATTTATCACCAGATGTAATAGAAGAAATTGTCGTACTATCTGGTCCTAGTCATGCGGAAGAAGTGGTATTACACCATCCTACAACGATTACAGCGGCATGCGGAAATTTAGAAATGGCAGAAAAAGTTCAAGATCTGTTTATGAACCAATATTTCCGTGTCTATACGAACGAAGATGTCGTTGGTGTTGAAATTGGTGGTGCATTGAAAAATGTGATTGCCTTAGCAGCTGGTGTTTCTGATGGTTTAAATTATGGTGATAATGCTAAAGCTGCGTTAATTACACGAGGATTAGCAGAAATTACTCGACTAGGTGTAAAAATGGGTGGTAATCCTTTCACTTTTGCCGGATTAACTGGAATGGGTGATTTAATCGCTACGTGTACAAGTGTCCATTCTCGAAACTGGAGAGCTGGTAACATGCTTGGGAAAGGCATGAAATTAGATGAAGTATTAGACAATATTGGGATGGTTGTAGAAGGGGTAAGAACGACAAAGGCTGCCTATCAATTATCTCAAGAATACGATGTGCCAATGCCGCTTACGACTGCACTTTATGATGTGTTATTCAACGACAAAGAACCTAAAGAAGCTGTCGATGAGTTAATGATTCGAATGAAAAAGCGAGAAATTGATATTTTATAAGGAAGATTTCATAATTTCTTCATTTGTTATATTGTGAAATAGGAGGTATGTTTAAGATACCTCCTATTCTTTTGGTATCGTCTAAAAGTATTTTTTATACATAGAAGTAGTTCGAAAGGTGGTTTTTTACTTGCAAAACTTGTTATCAATGAATTCTTTAACATTCTTAACAGCAAGGGGACCCCTTGCTAGTATGCATTCATTAGATGTTATGTGGGTTTCTTTTTACTCGATAGGAGCCATGTTATTATCCGTACTCATCGTTTCTATAACAAGAAAATGGGTTAATAATGGATGTTTATCTCTCCTTTTACGATTAATTGCTTTCGTAATTTTTGCAATCGGTTCCATTTTAATGATACTCGTTGTTTTTACATGGCCTAACTAATGACATATACAAATAGGTCGATAATCGGGAATAACATTTGAGGTGAGAAAAAATGATAAGAAAATGGAGCTTATTTTTGATGCTCGCATTAACAACCGTGTTATTATCAGGCTGTCTATTTCCTGAAGAGGAAAAAGTGGAAAATCAAGTGCCTGATGACATACAATTAGCCTCTGTTCAAAAGGCAGTGGAGGAATACCAAGCGGATACAGGAGTACTTCCAATTAAAAATCGTGATATGGATACGGATATGTTTATCAAATATCCGATTGATTTTGAAAAGTTAGCACCCAAATATTTAGCAAATGCTCCGGCAAATTCCTATGAAAAAGGTGGCATTTTCCAATATATTATTTGGGATCCAGAAAAAAACCCGACTGTTAAATTAGTAGATTTGCGAGCTGCAGAACGTATGCGCGAGTTAAATATTCGTTTTATGGGTTCCCAATACCCAACGTTTAAAGATAAAATTACCGATTACATTTATACAATTGATTTTAAAAAAATTGGATATAAAGAAGAATTGACTGTTCCTAGCCCGTATACGAATAATCAACTACCGATTATTGTAACAACGGAAGGGGATCTTTATGTAGATTATTCGATGGACTTAAATACTTTCATAAAAGAAAATAATTTAAAGCCTACTCCAGGAGAAGATATTCGAATGTTGTTAGTAGAAGCTTATCCAGTTGTACCAGCTTATTCATTGCCGTATACAGTAAATGAGAACAACGAACCAGTATTTATGTATGATCCAACAACTGAAGAAAAATAAACTATAAAACAAGGTGTCCTTAAATGTTGTCATATTTAAGGACACCTTTTCATATTTTTAAACAATGGAAAATTAGTCCATGCATTCTAGTAGAGGTCACTCACTAAATGAACTAGAGGAAAAAATAATCTATTTATTTTTCTGAAATTATACATGGTTGTTTCATAATTGAGGTAAGGCAATCATAAACTGAATTACGTAAAGGAGGAGCTACAATAGGCGAAGAAATTTTTCATCAAATAGCAGAAAGAACGAATGGGGACGTATATATTGGTGTTGTAGGGCCTGTTAGAGTTGGTAAGTCTACTTTTGTGAAAAAAATGATGGAGTCAATTGTGCTCCCGAATATCGTAAATGAAGAAGATCGCAAAAGAGCACTGGACGAGCTGCCTCAAAGTTCACCAGGTCCTGTCATCATGACAGCTGAACCAAAATTTGTTCCTGCCCAAGGAACAGAGATTAATATTGGAGAAAGCGAAATCCCATTCCGAATTCGATTTGCAGACTGTGTTGGTTACATTATTGACGGTGTAAAAGGTTATGAGGATGATGAAGGCCCGAAATATGTTCATACTCCATGGCATTCTGAAGCAATTCCCTTTGAGGAAGCGGCTAAAATCGGTACTGACAAAGTAATTCGTGATCATGCCAACATAGGCGTTGTTGTGACTACGGACGGTACAGTTAATGGTATTAACCGTATTGCTGCAGAAGTTGCGGAAGAACAAATTGTTGATCAACTTAAGGCGATTGGCAAACCATTTGTCATTGTCCTAAACTGTCAAATGCCTACTCATAACAATACAATGGCCCTTCGAAATGAGCTTCTTGAGAAGTATGGGGTACCTGTAATCCCTGTGGCTATTGATCAAATGACAGTGAAGGATATGGAGTATATTCTTCAAGAAGCTTTATATGAGTTTCCAATTGAAGATATTGAGGTTGAAAAGCCAGATTGGTTAGATGTATTAGATTATACTCATCCGTTGAATGTGACGCTTTCTGACGCTGTTGGAAACGTATTAAATTCAGTTACTAAAATTCGAGACGTATCCCAAGCTGCTTCCCAATTACGAGAAATTGACTTTGTAGAAGAAAGTGAAATTGAACGAGTGGATGCTGGTCTTGGTTTGGCAACGGTTCGTATTACGTTAAAGCCTGAAATTTATAAAGCTGTTTGTAATGAATGGTTGGATTCACCGATTGCGACGAAAAAAGATTGGCTGCTCTTTATAAAAGAAGCAGCAGAGGCAAAACAAGCGCATAGACGATTCCGTGAGGCGATTGAAGAGGCTAGTGAACATGGCTATGGTGTAACCCTTCCTACAATGGAAGAATTTGAACCAAGTGAACCAGAAATTATTAAACAAAATAATTTCTACGGAGTTCGTATGAAGGCTTCTGCGCCATCTTATCACATTATTCGTGTAGATATGGAAACAGAATTTGCTCCATTAATCGGTACAGAATTTTATAGCCAACAGCTGTTAAAAGATTTACAGTATGCCTATAAGCATGATCGAGAGCAATTATGGAAAACCCAACTATTTGGTACGACATTACATGAAGTGTTAAAAGAAGGAATTCGTTACAAAATGAATGCAGTACCATTGAGTGCGAAGAAAAGAATGCGTCAAACGATCGAAAGAATGGTCAATGAGGGTGAACGCGGTTTAGTAACCTTTATTATTTAACATTGTATAATTTCATAAAATTTGGCACAAATTAGTAACAGGACCTTTCCCTTTTTTAGGAGAAAAGTCCTGTTATTTGTGTTTTTTTTAAAAAAAGACAATTTATTATAGAAAAACATGGATAAATATTGTTGCGTCGCGATTTTCTATATGTTACTCTTTTTACATGATTTAGGTTCATGACCCTTTGAGAGGAGGTGAATGGTGTGAATAAAACAGAATTAGTAAACTCTGTTGCTGAAGCTGCAGGTCTTTCAAAAAAAGATGCTTCTAAAGCAGTTGAAGCTGTATTTGATACAATTCAAGATGCTCTTGCAAAGGGTGACAAAGTACAATTAATTGGTTTTGGTAACTTCGAAGTACGTGAACGTGCCGCTCGTAAAGGGCGTAACCCACAAACAGGTAAAGAAATCGAAATCGCTGCTAGCAAAGTACCTGCTTTCAAACCAGGGAAAGCGCTTAAAGATGCTGTGAAATAATAGCATCCAGCAGTTACATAGAGCAGTCGTCATGGACAAGCATGATGGCTGCTCTTTTTAATATTTCCATACATAACATTTACTAATATTTTTTTAAAAAAGAAGAGAAACCCTTTTTGCGAATAAAGTCAGTATGTGCTACGATTCATTTTGACAGTGCAACGTTGCATCGGTTTAGGAGGAAGAAAGATGTCGAAAGTGAACTTACAAAAAATAGAAGAAGCCGTAAAAATGATATTAGAAGCAGTGGGTGAAAATGTAGATCGGGAAGGTTTACTAGATACACCGAAACGCGTTTCCAAAATGTACGAAGAAATGTTTAGCGGTATCAATGAAGATCCTAGAGAATTTTTTAGCACCGTTTTTCATGAAGATCATGAGGATTTAGTGTTAGTAAAAGATATTCCATTTTACTCTATGTGCGAGCATCATTTAGTTCCATTCTACGGAAAAGCTCATATTGCCTATTTACCAAAGGATGGACGTGTCGCGGGTTTAAGTAAATTAGGTCGTTGTGTCGAATCTGTTGCCCGCAGACCCCAATTACAAGAACGTATTACGTCTACAGTTGCAGATTCCATCATGGAAATGTTACAACCACAAGGAGTATATGTCGTTGTAGAAGCCGAACATATGTGCATGACGATGCGCGGGTTAAAAAAACCAGGGTCTAAAACAGTTACTTCCGTAGCCCGGGGAGTATATGAGGAAGACGAAGTTTTACGCAGAGAAGTAATTTCATTTATTCAAATGTCTTAAATATAGTGTTTTATTGTGATATGATGTACAAGAATATGTTTATTTGAGGAGAAACGATACTATGACACAACCAGATTATATAATCATTGAAGCACAAGAAGATGGCGTACATGTAATCGGTTTAACACGTGGTACAGATACAAAATTCCATCATTCTGAAAAATTAGATGCTGGAGAAGTAATGATTGCGCAATTTACAGAACATACATCTGCGATGAAAATTCGCGGGAAAGCAAAAATTATTTCTGCCCATGGTATAGTAGAAAGCGGCTCAAAAAAGTAAAATTCATTTGATTGGTGAACCAATCGAACCAATGCAATTGTTTAAACAGTTGCACTTTAAGTAGAATGGAGTAATATCTATGGATGCAACATACATTCAACAATCAATAGAACAATTAAAAACAAATATTTTCATGCATGTTCGTCATAGAACTTTACTGCAGTATACTGGAACACCAGTGGTGAATGAAAATCAATTGTTTTATTTATTATTACCATTTTTGAATGGGGAAAAATGGAGTAAACAAATAGACGAAAGCGCTATTACAGTAGGGATCGTCCATGCCTCTCTTTATGAACATGAGAAAATAAACGAAAAACATGCATTAGATAAAGAGCAGCAGCTGACAGTTCTGTCGGGGGATTTTTATAGTGGACGTTATTATGAAATTTTAGCTCGTTCTGGAAACATTCCATTAATTCGACAGCTTTCTGAAGGTATTGTAAGTCGTTGTGAACATCAAATGAAAGTATATGAATCCAATCAATATACAATGGACCAATGGTATGAAACGATTTCAGTCATACAAACTGAGCTAATTAAAAGATTTTATCAAGTTTATCAATTTGAACAATATAGTACATTTATGCATACAGGATTATTGTTGCTTCAACTACTTGAGGAATATCGTCATCTCCAACAAGGCAAACCATCTATTTTATTTAAAAAAATGATTGAAAGTGCTGAGGATGAAAAAATATTTGAGAGTATGATCGAGAAACAAATTTCATCTCTTAAAAATTTATTAAACGAATATCTTCAATCGTCTACTGTATTAAAAGACGATTTAAAGTTATACATAAAGCAACAAATTGCGCTGAATTAATTTAGCGCTAGAAAGGTTTTGAAAAAATGGCAAAATCGAAAGAACAACATGTACACGAAGTTTTCGAAAGCATTTCCGAAAGCTACGATAAAATGAATTCCGTCATTAGTTTTAAATTACATGTCAAATGGCGTGAAGATACGATGAAGCGTATGAATGTAAAACCGGGCTCTAAATGTTTAGACGTTTGTTGTGGAACAGCGGACTGGACCGTCGCTTTAGCGAAAGCGGTAGGAGAAAACGGTGTTGTAAAAGGATTGGACTTTAGTCAAAATATGTTGAAAGTAGGAGAACAAAAGGTTGTTCCTTATCCACAGGTTGAATTAATTCATGGAAATGCAATGGAACTTCCCTTTGAAGATAACACTTTTGACTATGTGACAATCGGTTTTGGTCTTCGTAACGTTCCGGACTATATGCAAGTGTTACGGGAAATGAATCGAGTTCTTAAGCCGGGTGGAATGGCTGTTTGTCTTGAAACGTCACAATCTGAAATTCCTGTATATAGACAACTATTTCGTTTTTACTTTAATCATATTATGCCTTTATTCGGTAAGCTATTTGCTAAAAGCTATAAAGAATATTCTTGGTTACAAGAATCTGCAAGTGATTTCCCAGGCATGAAAAAACTTGCCAAAATGTTTCAAGATGCTGGTTTTGAAAAGGTAACTTATAAAGGTTATAGCGGTGGGGCAGCTGCTATGCATATGGGATTTAAAAAAGAACATTAGGGGGAGAAGGTTTCACGCGTGGAAAAGATGAAGTTAAAAATACTCTATTCCGATTTGAAATCGGATATAGACATCATCGAAAAAGAATTGGAAAAAGCGTTAAACTCGTCTTCGCACTTGATAAATGATGCCTCTCTCCATCTACTACAATCTGGTGGTAAGCGAATTCGCCCTGTATTTGTTTTAGTTAGTGCTAAGTTTGGGCAATATAACATTGATAAGGTGAAAAACATAGCAGTGCCGTTAGAGTTAATTCATATGGCATCTCTTGTCCATGATGATGTTATTGATAATTCGGATTTGAGAAGGGGTACACATACTGTTAAAGCCCAATGGAATAATCGGGTTGCCATGTATACAGGTGACTTTATTTTTGCGCGGGCATTGGAGTATGTGACATCTATCGAAAATAAAAGAGTTCATCAGATTTTAGCTAAAACAATGGTTGAAATTTGTAATGGTGAAGTTATACAAATAGAAGATAAGTTTCGTAAAGATCAAAACTTAAAAGATTATTTTCGTCGTATTAAACGTAAAACTGCATTACTCATCGAGTCTAGTTGTGAGTTAGGTGCGGTCGTTGGTGGATTAGATGATAAAAGCATCGGTCACTTGAGACGATTTGGTTATTTTGTAGGGATGAGCTATCAAATCGTAGATGATATTTTAGATTTTACGGCTACTGACAAAGAGCTTGGTAAACCTGCAGGTAGTGATTTATTGCAAGGAAATATTACATTGCCGATTCTTTTATTAAAAGGAAATCCAACAATTGATCAATTTATAGACCAAGCTTCTGTAGGAGAGGTTACAGAGAGCGGTCGCCTGGAAATGTTAAAGGTTGTTCGAAATTCCGATTCCATCAAACAGTCTATTACAATCAGTAATCAATATTTAAGAAAAGCCTTGAAGGAAGTAGAGGCTTTACCAAATCATCCTATGAAAAAGAAATTGCGGGATATCGCCTTATTTATTGGTAAACGAAAATTTTAAAATAGCTCATTAAAAATTCGGTATATATTGGTTTTAGTTGATGTATCTAAGTTATTTTGGTAATATTTATCGGTAGGTGTAAATGCCTTATTAGAATTTAAGGAGTGTAAATAAACATGGCAATTGAAAAAACATTTTTAATGATTAAACCAGACGGTGTTAAACGTCAAGTAATTGGAGATATCGTGAATCGTTTTGAACGTCGCGGATTTGAATTAAAAGGTGCTAAACTAATGGTAGCTAGCCGTGAAATCGCAGAAGCTCACTATGCAGAACATGCGGACAAACCTTTCTTCGGTGAATTAGTTGATTTCATCACTTCTGGTCCAGTATTCGCAATGGTATGGGAAGGTGAAAATGTTATTTCATTAGCTCGTACAATGATGGGTAAAACAAACCCAGCTGATTCTCAACCAGGTACTATCCGTGGTGACTTCGCTGTATCAGTTGCTGAAAACATTATCCACGGTTCAGATTCAGTAGAATCTGCTGAACGTGAAATTAGCTTATGGTTCAGTGAAGGCTTAGCTTAATTTTATACAAAACAAAAAACAACTGTCGTTTACTTGCGATAGTTGTTTTTTTAGTGTAAATTAACAGAATAATTAGCGAAATATGGAAAAATAAAGTGGAGGTTTCTAATGGGAACGATTATCGTAATTTGCACTTTTTTATTTATAACGACCGTATCAACTGCTGGGATTGTTACGGATTACTTAAATAAACAATCCAAGTATAGAATAGAAGCGATGAAACAAGAGGTTAAATTAGAAAAATTAAGACAAGAAAGCTTCCTTGTTGAAACAGAAAAGCTTCGTTTAGAAATAGAAAAAACGAGACAGCAATTGGCATTGGATACTACTAAACAACCTTTGTTACAAGAAAAACAATAATAGAACTGTTATATTTTCCATCCCCATGACGATATCAATATAGTTGGAATGATATATATTTCAGATTTTACAAAATTTCGCTATAATAAATTTACGAATAATGAGGGGATAGATGGATCGATGTCAGATTATGAACAATTTATTGCCGGTATAAAAAATAAGACAGGGATTGACCTTGCCCTATATAAAGAAGCTCAGATGAAGCGACGTTTAACATCTCTTTACGAAAAAAAGGGTTATCAAAACTTTGTTGAATTTTTACATGCCCTCGAAAAAGATCGGGATTTAATGAATGAATTTTTAGATCGCATGACGATTAATGTTTCGGAATTTTATCGTAATGGCAAACGTTGGGATGTGCTGCAAAACAAAATTTTTCCGTTATTATTAAATCATAATAAGCGATTGAAAATTTGGAGTGCCGCTTGTTCAACTGGTGAGGAGCCTTATACAATTAGTATGGTATTATCCCATCATATACCATTATCACAAATTCAAGTTTTAGCAACTGATATCGATGAAAATGTCATTCAAAAGGCAAAACTTGGACTATATCCTGAACGTTCCCTTGATGAAGTGCCGAATGATGTGAAACATAAATACTTTATTCAAGAAGGGCCATTCTTCAAGGTGAAGGATGAAATTAAACGTACAGTCACTTTTAAAAAACATAATTTACTGAAGGATACATACGATTCAAATTTAGATTTAATTGTATGCCGAAATGTAATGATTTATTTTACAGAGGAAGCAAAAGATCAAATCTATCAAAAGTTCAGTCAATCGTTACGTCCTGGTGGGGTATTATTTGTAGGTTCAACGGAACAAATTTTTAATCCTAGCCGTTATGGATTTGAAGTAGTGGATACATTTTTCTATCGAAAAATATAAATAAAATCGTTTGTGAAAAGAAAGTGTTAAGTGAATATGACTTTAAAACTTTTTTGAAATGGAATGACGCTTTTCGTATAAACGGAAAGCGTATTTTTACTATTGTCGACTTAACATGAAAAAATGCACCGTTATATACGTATTTCTGAATATTCGGTACTATTTATGTTTCGATTCAAATTTGCCACTGATTTTTAATGTATAATATGTTATAGTAAAAAATACATACTTTAGCGAGTTGAAGGGAGAAAGTGTTTTATGCGTTATCTTACTGCAGGAGAGTCTCATGGACCCCAATTAACAACTATTATCGAGGGGTTACCATCCCTTTTACCAATTACGTCAGAAAAAATAAATTATGATTTAAAACGTCGCCAAGGTGGTCATGGACGTGGTAGACGGATGCAAATTGAAACGGACACAGTTGAAATCGTTGGTGGTGTTCGCCATGGACAAACATTAGGTTCGCCTGTTGCATTAGTAGTGAAAAATGATGACTGGAAGCATTGGACAAAAATTATGGGAGCAGATCCTTTACCAGAAGATATAAATCCTAACGAGATTAAACGCCAAATTTCCCGTCCTCGTCCTGGACATGCTGATTTAGTTGGTGGTATTAAATATGGACATCGTGATTTGCGAAATGTATTAGAACGTTCTAGTGCACGGGAAACGACGGTTCGTGTAGCTGTCGGATCCGTTGCAAAGGCATTGCTAAATGAATTAGGAATTTCAATTGTAAGTCATGTTACGGAAATTGCAGGTATTAAAGCTGATACGTCGAAAATTGAAGGGAAATCTGTAGACGAAATACGTGAGATCGTAGAACAAGATCCATGCTATTGTGTTGACGGGGAAGCTTCTGCAAAAATGGTACAAATGATTGACGAAACGAAAAAAGCAGGAGATTCCATCGGTGGAGTAGTTGAAGTTATTGTGGAAGGTCTTCCTGCTGGGATTGGTTCTTATGTACATTACGACCGGAAATTAGACGGTAGACTAGCACAAGCGATGCTTTCGATTAATGCATTTAAAGGAGTAGAATTTGGCATTGGTTTTGAAATGGCCCGCCGAAAAGGGTCAGAAGTTCATGATGAAATTTTATGGGATGAAGAAATGGGATATACACGGAGAACAAATCGTTTAGGTGGGTTAGAAGGTGGTATGTCCACGGGTATGCCGATTGTCGTTCGAGGCGTAATGAAACCAATCCCTACTCTTTATAAACCGCTTCAAAGTGTAGATATCGAAACGAAGGAACCATTTAAAGCAAGTGTGGAACGTTCTGATAGTTGTGCAGTACCAGCTGCTTCTATTGTTGCCGAGAATGTCATTGCTTGGGAAATTGCAAGTGTTATTGTGGATCAATTCCATAGTGATCAATTGCCCCAATTAAAAGCTCAAATTGACGAGATGAGAAAAGTTGCGAAGGAGTTTTAGTTGATGAAAATCCCCGTTAATACAGCTTCCCATCAGTACGACGTTACAATTGGTAATGAAATACTAACGACTGCAATGGAATCCTATAAAGATATAATAAATAAGGCAGATAAACTATTCGTATTGACAGATGAAAATGTATGGAATAATCAAGGCACTTATTTTAAAGATCATTTTCCATACCCTTTTGAAGTTTTTGTAATGCCTGCAGGGGAAGAGTGTAAAAGCTTTGATAATTTTAAAAGGGCCCATACGTTTTTAATTGAAAAAAATGGTACTCGGAAATCAATTTTATTTGCATTTGGTGGCGGAGCAGTTGGCGATTTAACCGGATTTGTTGCAGCAACATTTATGCGTGGAATCCCTTTTATTCAAATTCCAACGACTATATTAGCTCATGATTCTGCAGTAGGTGGAAAAACGGCTATCAATCATCCTCAAGGGAAAAATTTAGTTGGTGCTTTTTATCAGCCTGAAGGGGTTGTTTATGATATTCATTTTTTACAGTCGTTAAATGAGCGGGAAGTTCGTTCTGGAATGGCTGAAGTCGTAAAACATGCGATGATTTCCGATGCAAAATGGCTAGAAAAATTAATGGCTTGTCCTTCCCTAAATAAAATGGCACAGGATGAATTAGCTTTTCATTTGAAATCAGGAATTGAAGTAAAAGCGAAAATTGTAACTGAAGATGAAACAGAACAATCTGTTCGAAAGTATTTGAACTTTGGTCATACATATGGTCATGCCTTAGAAGCGGCAGCAGGATATGGGGGACTTGCCCATGGTGAAGCGGTCATGATAGGGATGGTTTATGCGTTACTATTAAGTGAGCGTTATGGTCAAATTAATCGTTCATTTACGAAATCATTTTTACAATACGCTTATCACAATGGGTATCCGTTTGAACAAGTAGTAAAATATCCGTTTGAAACATTACAACCATTTATCGTTAAAGATAAAAAGGCGGAATATGGTGAGTTAAAGTTCGTTTTACTTAGTAAAATTGGAACGCCTTTTATGCAACCAATTGAACTAGCTGAATGTAGAAACGTAGATAGCGAGTTCCGAGCGTTAGTTATGGAGGTATGTAAATGATTAGAGGAGTTAGAGGGGCAACGACGGTAACAGCGGATCAACCAGAATTAATTTATAACGAAACTGAAATTTTGATGAAGGAGATTGTAAGACTTAATCAATTACAACCGGAAGATATTATTTCGGTCTTCATCTCTACTACGACGGATTTAGTTTCAGGATTTCCAGCTAAGGCGGTTCGCTCCATTGAAGGGTGGCAATACGTTCCGACAATGTGTACTCATGAGATGAATGTCCCAAATGCTCTTCCAATGTGTATTCGTGTATTAGTGCATGTCAATACGGATCTAAGCCAAAAGGAAATTCGTCATGTTTATTTAAATAATGCAGTCGTGCTGAGACCTGATTTAGTACAAGAGACAAACAAATAGGTAGAGGAGACGTTTATATGAAGTGGAAACAACAAATTTTCGGAATGAAAGCTTACCAACCCGGTAAACCGATGGAAGAAGTGAAAAAAGAGTTTGGCTTAGATGAAGTAGTAAAGCTTGCCTCAAATGAAAATCCTTATGGTTTTTCACCGAAAGTAAAGGCATTTTTAAATAATGAAAATACAAATCATGCGATATATCCGGATGGATATGCACAAAATTTACGTACGGCTGTTGCAAATCATTTAGGAGTTAAAGAAACGGAATTACTATTTGGAAATGGTTCAGACGATATAATAGCAATTATTACCCGTGCCCTTCTATATCCGGGAGTAAACACGGTAATGGCAACCCCTTCCTTCTCCCAATATAGTCATAATGCTGAAATTGAAGGCGCAGAAGTAAGAAAAGTACCTTTAAAAGATGGCAAACATGATTTAAAGGCGATGCTTGAAGCAATTGATGAAAATACTTCCGTCGTTTGGGTATGTAATCCTAACAATCCAACAGGTACGATTGTTCATCATCATGAATTACAAACATTTTTACAAAATGTTCCTCAAGATGTATTAGTCGTTCTCGATGAGGCTTATTTTGAATATGTTGATTCACCGGATTATCAAAATTCCATTCCTTTTATACATGAATATCCTAATATTATTATTTTACGTACATTCTCAAAAGCTTACGGTTTAGCCTCTTTCCGCGTAGGCTATGCCATCGCCAACGAAGAAGTTATTGCAAAACTTGATCCAGTTCGTGCGCCATTTAATAATACAATATTAAGCCATAAAGTAGCGATTGTAGCTTTAGAAGATCAAGAATTTATCCGTTCTTGTAAAGAAAAAAATGAAAATGGGAAAAAGCAATTTGTTCGTTTCTGTGAAAAACATCATTTCCATTACTACCCATCCCAAACAAACTTTATATTATTTGAAGTAAAAGCTGATAGTGATGTTGTATTCAATGAAATGATGAAACGCGGTTTTATTATTCGAAGCGGTAATGCGTTAGAAGCCCCTGGATATATTCGTGTAACAATTGGTACAGAAGAACAAAATGAAAAGTTTTTATCTTTACTTGAAGAAGTGCTGACAGAACAAGGGGTTTTTGCATGACACGTAATGTCTTAGTAATTGGATTAGGGTTAATTGGGGGCTCTATTGCTTTGTCTTGTCAAAAAGCCCCCGATACAAAAGTATTTGGTTACGATTACAATGAAAAGACAAGAGCCCAAGCTGCAAAGTTAAAAATTGTCCATGAAGTAGTGGATGATGTGTTAAAAGCTGCGAGCATGGCAGATATTATTATTTTCGGAACACCTGTCAATGCGACTATTGAATGGTTAGAACAATTAAAAAAATGGCCGTTAAAGAAAAATGTCATTGTAACGGACACAGGAAGTACAAAAGGGTTAATAATGGAAAAAGGGGCAGAGCTTCGTGAATGTGGGATTACCTTTATAGGGGGACATCCTATGGCTGGTTCCCATAAAAGTGGTGTTCAAGCTGCAAAAGCCCATTTATTTGAAAATGCATATTACATGTTAACACCTTTACACAATGAAAAAGAAGATAACATCAATGCATTAGAACAATTATTAAAATTTACTTTAGCGAAATTAGTTAGAGTAGATGCCCATGAACATGATCATATGACAGCAGTTGTTAGTCACTTTCCACATCTCGTGGCAGCTTCCCTTGTTCATCAATTAGATGCAGAACAAAAACGTTACCCGATGACAAGTTTACTCGCTGCTGGTGGTTTTCGTGATATTACGCGCATCGCTTCTTCTAACCCACTAATGTGGAAAGATATTGTACTTCAAAATCGTGAGGAATTACTATCCCAATTAAATTTATGGTTAGCTGAAATGAACCGGGTAAAATCTTTATTGATTGGTCTGGATCAATCGGCAATTGAAGAATATTTTGCAACTGCAAAAGAAGTAAGGGATCAGTTACCCATTTCAACAGGTGTATTCTATTCAACTTACGATTTATATGTCGATATCCCTGACTATCCAGGTGTTATATCAGAGTTAACTGGATATTTAGCTGAAGAAAAAATTAGTATAACGAACATTCGAGTTGTGGAAGCGCGGGAAGACCTTTTCGGTATTTTAGTCATTAGTTTCCAAAATGCAGATGATCGTGATAAAGCTGAAAAATGTATTAGTAAAAAAACAAATTATGAAATGTATGTTTCGTAATCGGCACATTTGTTTCTGAAAGGAGTACTTACATGTCTTCTACAAAAGTTTTAGATAATCAAAACATTCGTCTTCAAGGATCGATTGTTGTACCAGGTGATAAATCAATTTCCCACCGTTCAATTATGTTTGGAGCCATTGCGAAGGGGAAGACAACGGTTAGCGGCTTTCTTCTTGGTGAAGATTGTTTAAGTACGATTGATTGTTTCCGTAAACTAGGTGTGAACATTGAAGTGAACGGCACGGATGTAACCATTCAAAGTGATGGTATGGACAATTGGAAAGAGCCAAAAGAAGTGCTTTATACTGGGAACTCAGGTACAACGACAAGATTAATGCTGGGCATTTTGTCTGGTACGCATTTGCATACCGTCATGACTGGAGATGCTTCCATTGGTAAACGTCCGATGCGACGGGTAACGGACCCACTCCGTTTAATGGGGGCGAAAATTGCCGGTCGTGAAAATGGACAATATACTCCTTTAGCTATTCAAGGAACAAAACTTAAAGCGATTGATTATACGATGCCAGTAGCTAGTGCACAAGTGAAATCAGCCATTCTTTTAGCTGGACTTCGTGCAGAAGGGACAACGATTGTCCGAGAAAAAGAGATTTCCCGGGATCATACTGAACGAATGTTAAAGCAATTTGGCGCTAACATTGAAGTTCAGGAAGGGATTATATCCTTCCAAGGAGGGCAACAATTACAAGCAACCCATGTGAATGTGCCAGGGGACATTTCATCTGCTGCTTTCTTTTTAGTTGCAGGAGCAATTACACCGAATAGTGAAATTACAATGGAAAATGTGGGAGTAAATCCTACTAGAGCAGGTATTTTAGAAGTTTTAGAAAAAATGGGCGCAGATATAACGGTAACGATAGAAGATGAGCATGCTGCTGAACCGACTGCAACGATTACGATACGATCATCGTCTCTTCAAGCTACAACGATTGAAGGAGAGATTATTCCACGACTAATCGATGAAATCCCAATCATTGCCTTATTAGCTACGCAAGCACAAGGAACAACAGTTATTCGTAATGCTGAAGAGCTAAAAGTAAAGGAAACAGATCGGATTACAGCAGTTGTAACAGAGCTAAAAAAACTTGGAGCTAATATTGAAGCGACAGATGATGGCATGGTTATCCATGGACCAACGGCTCTTGGCGGAGGCCAATTACAGTCCTATGGAGACCACCGTATTGGTATGATGTCGGTGGTCGCATCTTTCATTTCTTCGTCACCAATTCAAATAGATGACACAGATTGTATCGCAGTGTCATATCCTTCGTTCTTTGACCATGTTCGTGAGCTAAAAAATGAAATATACTAAAATTAGTCCACTTGATCACTGGATGATTACTATTTATAGTAGGTAGGATCTTCCCGAAAAGGGACAGGTCCTTTTTCTTGTTTCTATTAATTGAGTGCGGTAGCATAGTATATTGACTATGAATAAAAAGGTGAGTAAATTTGACAAATACAACGAATGAAATGATTCAAGCAATACAAAATGGTGATTTACAACAAGTTAATACGTATTTAGAGACGTTTTTGTTAAATGAAAATCCAGAGGTTCAGTATGAAATAGCAGATTTACTTATGCAATTTGGCTATTTACCGGAAGCAAATCGAGTATATGAACATTTACAGTTTTTATTTCCGGATGAAGCACAAGTGGCCATTGATCGAGCTTCCGTCTTAATTGAATTAGGGGAAGAAGATGAAGCGCTGCAATTATTGATGGGTATTGACTCAGAGTCTCCCGAATATCCTCAAAGTTTATTACTACTAGCAGACTATTATCAAATGCAAGGATTATATGAAGTAGCTGAAACACGGATTAATGAGGCATTAGAGTTATTGCCAAACGAACCATTATTACAATTTGCTAAAGCGGAATTATTATTTGAAACGGGACGTTTTACCGAAGCGGCTCGTATTTATGAAGAATTACATGGAAAACAGAGCGAAATAGCTGGGGTAGTACTTGCTGAACGACTGGCGGAGGTTTATCGTTCTGGTGGGGGATATGAAACAGCCCTTGACTATTACATGGAAGCATTAGAAAAGTCTGTAACTCCCGATTTATTATTCGGATCTGCCTATGCCGCTTTTCAATCAGAAAAATATGAACTTGCCATTAAACAATTAGAAGATTTGAAGGAATTGGATATCGATTACTTTAGTGCCTACTTATTATTAGCAGAAAGTTATGCGATGATAGAAGATAACAAAAAAGCACTGAAAATAATTGAAGAAGGTTTAAAACGGGATGAGTATGAAAAATCCTTTTATTTATTTGCCGGCAAGATGGCGCTGAAAAATAATCTTCCAGATAAAGCAATTCAATATTTACAGCAAGCGATTGCTTTAGATACAGAATATATGGAAGCCATTTTAGTGCTAATGTCGATTTATGCAAATCAAGAACGCTTCGGGGAAATTATCGATTTATATGAAGAATTAAAAAACGATGATTTTGACTGGAGCGCTTTATATCCAATAGTTGCAGATGCTTATGCAAAAGATGAGCAGTATGAACGCGCATACGAAATTTACAAGGTAGCATATAATGATTTTAAAGACGAACCGTCGTTTTTAGAAAAATATTGTTATTTCTTGATAGAAGAAGGAAAAAGAGACGAGGCACGTGATATTGTTAATCAATTAATTGCTTTAGAACCTACTGAGCAACAATGGATTGATCTGCTTTACACTCTTGAATAAAAGGAGGGATAGCAAAATGACTTCTTCCGTTCCGATTATAGATAAAAAAACTTTTGTTCGTTGGTTTCTGAAAAATTTCCAATTGAAAAGAAGAGAATGTGTTTGGATTTTAAATTACTTATTAAGTAATGATAACTTGTTGGAAAATATCCACTTTGTTGAAGAAGCCCATTATTGTCCTCGTGCAATCGTTATGTCATCTGTTGATTCAAATGGGGTACCGTTTCGTTTCTACAAAGGGAATATTATGACAAGTGATGCAGAGAAGTCTTTTCATGATTTACGATTACATCCAAATGAAAGCATGTATATCCAATTGAATTTTCCTAACATACCACCAAGTGGCCAGTATTTAGCTGTATTAGAGGAAAATCCTTATATGCCAAAATTTTTACACATTAGTGAAAAGGATCGACTCATTGCAGAAGAAATGTTAAATAATAGCTTGTTGGCTTTCCAAGAAGAAAAGCTGTTAAAAGAAATTGACGATGCATTAGATAAAGGGGATAAAGAAAGATTTTATTCGCTATCCAATTTACTCCAAGCATTAAAACAAACATCAAAAAACTTTTAATTTCTCCCATTCAGCCGTGGAAAATCGGCTGAATGGGAATTAAATTGTTTGGATAAGTTTGGATAATTCGATTAATATTATTTTAGTAAAACGAATACATACATAAAAGAGAGATAGTTTTTATTTTTAGATGATAATTTTTTATTATTTTTGGCAATAGTAAATATTGATATAGATGGAGGAGAAGCAATGTTTTTTAATGTAAATGATGTGCAACAGTTTCAAAGCCAAAAGGATTTTATCGATACGGCTCTCGTACCATTATTATCTCTAGATTTTGAAGAAGGAAAGATGAAGCAAAGTAGTTCGGCAGCAGAATTTTTAATGTCCCTTACTTCTTTTATTGAACAACAATTTAAAGGGCGTTTAATGCTAATCCCGCCATTTTCTTATACAGAGCAAACGAAAAGTGGGTTGAATGTTTCGTTATTAAAAGAGGAACTGAATCAAGCAGGTTTTAAACATGTCCTCTTTATTACAACAGACCATTCATGGACAAGCTTAAATGAGCAAATGGATATTCTATGGTTACCTTCAATTCCATTGGAATTTATGGATAGTGGGGTAAAAAAATCGGTGCTTGAAGAGCAACTTAAACAAGTCATCCCAATACTTTCTACCAAATGGTCTCAAAGTTAGTAAATTGTTTCATTAAATGTTCACAATCTTGTCGAATCTACTGAATGCATTATTGACCAACCTATTTTCTTGATATATCATAGATATGTCCTAGTATTACTATTTGTAAAAGTATGTCCGTTGGACTGACCTTTTAGTTAGAGGGGGGAAAAGGATGAGTAACAATCGAGTTTCAAGACGTCAATTTCTTAACTACACTTTAACTGGTGTTGGTGGATTTATGGCGGCGGGCATTTTAATGCCAATGGTACGTTTTGCAATTGATCCAGCGCTACAAACACATGCAGATGGTGATTTTGTACAAACAAGTACAAAAGTTGCAGATCTTACAGAAGAGCCAGTAAAAGTTGACTTTTCATATGAACAAGTTGATGCTTGGTACAAATCAGAGGTTACTGATACTGCTTGGGTGTATAAAGAAGGAGATAAAATTATCGCTCTTTCACCGGTGTGTAAACATTTAGGATGTACTGTAAACTGGAACAGTGATTCAGCACACCCAAATCAATTCTTCTGTGCATGTCACGGTGGACGTTATGAGAAAACTGGTAAAAATGTTCCGGGTACACCACCATTAGGTCCGTTGGACGAGTATGAAGTATCAGAAAAAGATGGCTTCTTATTGCTTGGGAAAAAAATGGCAAATACTTTAGTTTAATTAGTTAGGGGGTAGACAAGAGTGCTAAATAAAATTTATGATTGGGTCGATGAGCGACTAGATATTACTCCAATTTGGCGTGATATTGCCGACCACGAAGTGCCAGAGCACGTTAACCCTGCACATCACTTTTCAGCATTTGTATACTGTTTCGGCGGTTTAACATTCTTTGTTACTGTTATCCAGATCTTATCCGGTATGTTCTTAACAATGTACTATGTGCCAGACGTAGAAAATGCATGGAAATCAGTTTATTATTTACAAAACGAAGTAGCCTTTGGTGAAATTGTACGTGGTATGCACCACTGGGGAGCTTCATTAGTTATCGTAATGATGTTCTTACATACACTTCGTGTATTCTTCACAGGTTCTTATAAAAAACCTCGTGAGTTAAACTGGATTGTAGGCGTATTAATCTTCTGTGTAATGTTAGGTTTAGGTTTCACAGGATACTTATTACCTTGGGATATGAAAGCGCTATTCGCTACAAAAGTTGGTATCGAGATTGCAGCTTCTGTTCCGTTTATTGGTGAGCTGATTAAAGTTTTACTTGCAGGGGATGCAACAATAATTGGTGCACAAACGTTAACACGTTTCTTCGCTATTCATGTATTCTTCTTACCAGCAGCATTATTTGCATTGCTTGCAGCACACTTTATCATGATTCGTCGTCAAGGTATTTCAGGACCTCTATGATTTAGTTCATTTGAAAGGTCTATGATTTTTTAAAGGAGGGGACACTATGCATCGCGGAAAAGGGATGAAATTCGTAGGTGACTCGCGCGTTAAAGCTAATAACCGTATGGTCAATATGCCTAAAGATTATTCCGAATATCCAGGTAAAACTGAAGCGTTCTGGCCTGATTTCTTATTAAAAGAATGGATGGTTGGTGCCGTTTTCTTAATTGGATATTTATTATTAACTGTCGCACACCCTTCACCACTTGAAGGTCCGGCAGATCCAACTAACGCTTCATATATTCCATTACCAGACTGGTATTTCTTATTCTTATACCAATTATTAAAATATACTTATGCTTCTGGTCCTTACAATATTGTTGGAGCAATTATTATTCCTGGTTTAACTATTGGCGCGTTATTATTAATGCCGTTCTTAGACAAAGGTCCTGAACGTCGACCATCTAAACGTCCATTGCCAACAGCATTTATGTTATTAGCGCTTGCTTCAATGGTTTACTTAACTTGGGAATCTGTAGTTAACCATGACTGGGAAGCTGCAGCAAAACAAGGTGAAATTAAAGAAGAAGTAGATATCGAAATCGATGAAACTGCAGAAGGTTACTTAATCTTCACTGGTGAACAAGGTAAATCTTGTATCGCTTGTCACGGAGCTGACATGCAAGGTGGAGGAGCTGCGCCTCCTTTAGTAGGTAACGAATTAACTGCTGAAGAAGTTGCAGAAGTAATTAAAAATGGTCGTGGTGCAATGCCAGCTGGTCAATTTGCAGGTACGGATGAAGAACTTCAAGTTTTAGCTGAATTTATCGCAAGCTTAAAAGCTGAAGAATAATATTTGTATTTATAAAGAGAGTCGGGAAACTGACTCTCTTCTCTTTTATCTTTTTTACATATAAGCTTCCATGAAAAAAATACATAAAATTTGTCAGACAAAAGGGGATAAGGTATGAAGTCATTGTTAACGCAAGCTTGGTTTCTATTAACTCATCGCTCATTTTTAACATTATTATTCTTTATAAACCTTTTTGGAACAATTTACGGTTATATATGGTATGGGTGGCAATTATCTGTAACGGAGCCTCAATTTTTAATATTTGTACCAGATAGTCCAACAGCGAGTTTATTTTTTTGTATAGCAATCATTGGATGGATTTTTGGAAAACATTTTAAATTAATTGAAGCATTAGCACTCATTACGTTAGTGAAATATGGAGTTTGGGCAGTGGTCATGAATTTACTAACTTTAGGAGAAACGGGATCCATCGGTTTAGCTGGTTGGATGCTTGTTGTTTCCCATGGTTTAATGGCTGTTGAAGGATTACTGTATATGGCGAAATATCGTTTTACGATGATTCATATTGCAATAGCTGCTATTTGGACATTGCATAATGACGTAATTGACTATGTATATGGACAAATGCCGATTTATCGAATATTAGAACAATATTCAAATCATATTGGCTATTTTACTTTTTGGTTATCTATTGTCTGCATTATCATTGCTTATTCTGTATATAATAAGCGTGAATATTTGCATAAGTTATAGTAAATCATTAAAATTATAAATATAGTAAGTTAAAGAAAGGACGAGGGTAATTGACAACAGGGATGTATATAATTTACTTTCTGATTATATTAATTTTACCAATTTATGCACAAATTAAAGTAAAAAACGCCTATAGAAAGTTTTCTCAAGTACCTGCAACGAAAGGTATGACTGGTGCACAGGTTGCTCGTATGATTTTAGACCATCATGGATTATTTGATGTACGGGTAGTACCAACGCAAGGTGTTTTGGCAGACCATTATAACCCGGCGACAAAAACGGTTGCCCTTTCTGAAGATAATTACTACAATTCATCAATCGCAGGAACAGCAGTTGCAGCCCATGAAGTTGGACACGCAATTCAACATAAGGAAGCCTATTCTTTCCTGACTTTACGCTCAAAACTTGTACCAGTAGCAAATATTTCTTCTAATGCATCATGGATTTTTGTTATGATCGGTATTTTTGCTGCAAGTACAAATATGTTGTTGTTAGGTATTGTGTTATTAGCAGCAGGTGTATTATTCCAAATTGTTACTTTACCTGTTGAATTTGATGCTTCTAGACGAGCAATGAATGAAGTGGTTTCACTAGGAATCATTTCAAACAATGAAGAACGTAGTGCGAAAAAAGTATTAAGTGCAGCTGCCATGACATATGTTGCTGCAGCAGCAGTTGCAGTACTTGAGTTACTTCGTTTAGTGTTAATATATACAAACATGAAATCAGAAGATTAAATATAACTTTAATCCAAAATGTAACCGACCTATTATAGGTCGGTTTTTTTATTTATTTTACAAAATATTTTATAACAAATAATATCTATAGACCTAGATTAATAGAATATAGAAATCGTTGGATGTTATGAAAGCGCAACCAAGTGCTTTGCATAAAGGAAAATAAAGGGGGGAGAACAATGAAAATTAGTGGGACGAAAATGATTTTGTTTGGGTTTATAACATTTATTGTTATTATCGGGTTAGCTTATTGGGCAGGGGTGTTATCAAAACAAATTGTAGAGGATGGTAAAGAAGAGGAAAGTGGATTTATTATTGACTCTTCAGATGATAAAGAAAGCAGTGGAAGGGATCCGGGTCAGCCGAATATTAAAGTTAGTTACGCAGAGGATGAATGGCTGACTCATGGGGGTGATTATTACAATCGCCGTTTTTCACAATTAGATCAAATTAATCTTGAAACAATTGGAAATTTAAAGCCTGAATGGGTAACAAGTCTTGGAGCAAGTCTTGATATGAAATATTCAGGTGAAGCAACACCTATCGTAATCGATGGTGTAATGTACATTGCGACGGCAGAAAATGATATTTTAGCCCTTGATGCTAAAACGGGTGGGAAAATTTGGGAATATCGCCCTGAAATTGAACAGAAATTAGACACGGTTTGTTGTGGTTGGACGACTCGGGGAGTAGCTGTAGCAGATGGAAAAGTTTATGCTGGCCTATTAGATGCTAGATTAATAGCTTTAGACCAAAAAACTGGAGAACTTCTTTGGGAGACAGAAGTAGCTGACTGGGAAGAAGGATATACGATTACAAGTGCACCTCTATATTACAACGGCAAAATTTATACAGGTGTTGCTGGTGGGGAATATGGAATTCGTGGACGGATAATGGCCTATGATGCAGAATATGGCCACGAAGTTTGGAGATGGTATTCCATTCCTTCACCATATGAAGAAAATGGTGATACATGGCCAGACGATGAAGATAAAAACTGGCTACATGGTGGAGCACCAATATGGAATACACCAGCAGTGGATCCTGAACTTGGCTATATTTACTTTGTAACCGGAAATACATCACCAGACTTAGATGGAAGTAAAAGGGAAGGAGATAATTTATACGCCAATTCGATTATTGCATTAAATGCAGAAACAGGAGAATACATTTGGCATTTTCAACAAGTCCATCATGATATATGGGATTTAGATCCCACGAACCCGGTTATTTTATTTGATGTAGAAATCAATGGTGAAAAGAGAAAAGCATTAGGTGAAGCTGGGAAAACAGGATGGATTTACTTCTTAGATCGAACAGATGGAACACCATTAATTGGAATTGAAGAAAAGGAAGTACCCCAGTTGGCGGAACAAAAAACATCACCGACACAGCCATTCCCGATTGGAGACTCTTTCGTTCCACAGGAAGTAACGGAGGAAGATGTAGAAAGGGATTTAGCTGATGATTTCGAAGGGAAAATTGGATCCATTTTCACACCGTTCTGGGATGAACCAGTAACGTTAAAACCTTCAGCATTTGGTGGTGCCAATTGGCCACCTTCAGCTTATTCACCTGAAACGGAATATTTTTATGTTTTAGGAACGGATGGATATATTGCTTTATCAAGAATGGATGAAGATATATACGAAGAGGGTGGTATGTACATTGGCAGTATTATGGTACCTGTTTCAGATGCTCCGCAAAGAGGTACCGTTACGGCAATGGATGTAAAAACAAATAAAATTGCTTGGCAAGTTGTTTGGGATGACAATGCCTATTCTGGAGTGCTTGCAACAGCAGGTGATCTCATTTTTGTTGGACATAATGACGGTCGACTCATTGCCTACAATGCTAAAACTGGAGAAGAAGTATGGAGCTATAAAATGGATGCAGGGGCAAATGCACCTTCAGTCACATATGAAATTGATGGGGAACAATATTTATCCATTTTTGCGGCAGGAAACTCATTAGCCGGTTCTGTTCACGGTGATAAAGTATATACGTTTAAAATAGATGGAAAATGGAACGGAACGCCGATTGATGCTTCTGAAAAAAGTTCTGGTGAGAAAGTTGTAACGACGGAACAACCTAAAGAAACAGAACAATCCGATACAACAGGTGATACAACAGATCCTTATGAATTAGGCCTTTCAGTATATGAAGGAAATTGTTTATCTTGCCATGGGAATATGGGGGAAAATGGCCATAATGGTCCGAACTTACAACTAAGTGAGTTTGCCGAAAACTATGAAAATGTAGTGGAAAAGGTTAAAAATGGAGGAGAGGTAATGCCTGCTTTTGGAGAAAATTTAACTGAAGAAGAAATTGAAGCAGTAGCTAAATATGTAAATGAAGTATTAACAAAAGCAGACGAATAAAAAATAAATGGGGTGGCTAGTATGACAGCCATCCCACTTTTCGTTGAGCTTGTAGTGATACGTTTAATCATCTATTTTAAAACCTTCACCCGTTACATCTCTAACATCAATAATTGAAACAAAGGCATTCGGATCAATACTTCGTACAATGGATTTTAGGCGCACAATTTCTCTTGTCGCAACGATACAATACAGCACATCTTTCGATTGTTTTGTATAATGACCGTATCCGTGAAACACTGTAATCCCTCTTTCCATTTTTTCAGAAATGAAGTTGGCAATTTCCTCTGGATGGTTTGATATGATTAATGCGGCCTTTGCTGAATAAGCTCCTTCTTGTACCATATCAATCACCCTTGCTCCGACATACACAGCGACTAATGTGTACATCATAGAGCGAGCATCTAAGAAAGTAGCCCAAGATGCAAGAATTACAAAGGCGTCAAATAGGAACATCGTACGGCCCATGCTCCATCCTAGATACTTGTTGGCAATTCGTGCAATGATGTCTACTCCTCCTGTAGTACCACCACATCGGAAGATAATTCCTAAACCTATACCGACAAAAACACCGGCAAATAAAGAAGCTAATAATAAATCATCCTGTAAATTTAGTTTAAACTGATATACTTGAAACAGTCTTAAAAAGATGGAAACAGCTACGGTACCAATAATTGTATAAATAAATTCGATTCTGCGGAACAATTTCCATCCTATTATAAACATTGGTATATTTAGAATTAAGTTCATAATTGCTGGATCCAAATTTAAAGTGAAGTATAATATTAACGTAATTCCACTAAATCCGCCTTCACCAAGCTCATTTTGCATATTAAAATGGACAAAACCAAAACTATAAATGGCTGCACCAATTATAATTCCGATAATGTTTCGAATATTTAACCCTTTCAAATGTAAACCTCCTACTGTAAGCCAAATAAATTTTCATTTCTAGTAACATGCTGTACGATGTATTTGCATGAACTTGCAAAAGTGGTACACCCTTCAATATTGTGAATGAAAAATTAAAAAGGTGTAATATAGTTTCTACAAGAAAAGCATGATTGGATAACGACCAATAAGTGTGATAAATGAATTTTCCACTGATTGATAGTTTCACCTTATTATGTTGTATTTTTCATCTTTTGACAACCGAGCCTTAAATTATTTACGATGTTAGTAGGAGCGTGTTATGATGACGAGTGAGCTTTCTTTGCAACAATTACAGAAAAAAGTAGATGATTACATAAGTCAATTTAAGGAAGGATATTTTCCTCCCTTTGAAATGATAGCAAGATTAACAGAAGAGTTAGGCGAATTATCTCGAGAAGTTCAAGATGTTTATGGTCATAAAAAGAAAAAGAGTACTGAATCAAAAAATAGTATTGAAGAAGAATTAGGAGACTTTTTCTTTGTATTAGTATGTTTTGCAAACGCACAAGGTATCCAATTAGATGATGCGTTATTAAAAGTATTACATAAATTTGAAACGAGAGATAAAGATCGTTGGACACGAAAGGAAGAGTAACAATGACGATTCGAGTAGCAATTGCTGGAGCAAGAGGAAAAATGGGCTCAGAAGCAGTGAAGACCGTATATAAACGGGATGGGCTAGAACTAGTGGCTGCCTTAGATTATAAACATGTTGGAGAGAGTTTATCTGAACTAGAAATCTTCCCTCCAAATTTGGATGTTCCGATATATACAAACTTAACTCAATTAATCAGTGAAACAATGCCAGATGTATTAATTGATTTAACAAATCCGGACTCTGTGTATGAACATACAAAAGAAGCAATGTTACATAATGTACGAACGGTTGTTGGTACGACAGGCTTTACTGATGAACAATTGGAGGAATTAACAAGCTTAGCGAAAACGAACAAAGTTGGCTGTATTATTGCTCCTAATTTTGCTATCGGTGCTGTTTTAATGATGAAATTTGCAAAGGAAGCAGCAAAATACTTACCCCATGTTGAAATTATTGAATTACACCATGACCGAAAACTCGACGCGCCTTCAGGGACAGGTAAGAAAACAGCTCAAATGATTTCGGAAGTACGAGAGGCTAGAAGACAGGGGCACGAATTCGAAACTGAAACGATGCCTGGTGCAAGAGGTGCAGATTTTGAAGGGATGAGAATTCACTCTGTTCGTTTACCTGGATTAGTTGCCCATCAAGAAGTACTATTTGGTGGAGAAGGGCAAATGCTGACGATCCGTCATGATTCGTATAACCGGGAATCATTCATGGGTGGAGTCGTTTATTGTGTTGAAACTGTGATGACGTTAGAAGAATTAGTTTATGGATTAGAAAACATCCTATAGAATGGAGATTTGAAATGAAAATTGCCCTTATTGCGCACGATCGAAAAAAAGATAGTCTAGTTGAGTTTGCTATTGCATATAAAGAGATATTACAACATCATGACCTTTTTGCAACTGGGACAACGGGACAGCGAATTCATGATGAAGTTGGTTTAAAAGTGACAAGATTTCGTTCAGGTCCATTAGGAGGCGATCAACAAATTGGTGCGATGATTGCTAATAATGATATGGATATGGTATTTTTTTTCCGAGATCCTTTAACTGCACAGCCCCATGAACCAGATGTGACGGCTCTTGTACGTTTATGTGATGTTTACCACATTCCGTTAGCAACGAATATGGGAACAGCTGAAATTTTACTAAAAGGATTACAAGAAGGCTTTGTAGATTGGCGATTAATTCAAGAGAGACGTAAATAAATTCATATTAAGTTACTGATTCTAAAATTTATCTTTAAAATGGTTGTTAATTAGCTGAATATATAGTGAACTTCTGGCGGATGCGACTCTATGTTTATGAAACGAACAATGATGCGCATTAATGAATCTACTCATATTTGATTAATTAATTTGTTTTAGATTAAAGTAATTAAATATTTTGGTTAGAGAGGATGAACGTCGGATGAGAAAATTAAAAATTGGTATTACATGTTATCCAACAGTTGGAGGTTCGGGTGTACTTGCAACAGAACTAGGTAAAATGCTTGCAGAAAGAGGTCATGAAATTCATTTCATTACTTCCAGTGTGCCATTTCGACTGAAGAAAATTTATCCGAACGTATTTTTCCATGAGGTAGAAGTGAGTAATTATTCAGTATTTCAATATTCTCCATATGACATAGCTTTAGCGAGTAAAATGGCCGATGTTATAAAAGAGGAAAAGTTAGATGTATTGCACGTTCATTATGCGATACCCCATGCCGTATGTGCAGTTCTAGCCCGTGAAATGAGCGGTGAAAATATAGGAATTGTAACAACATTACATGGAACTGACATTTCTGTTTTAGGTCAAGATTCGACCATGGCACAAGCGATTCGATACGGTATTAATAAATCCGACATTGTAACGGCTGTTTCAAATTCGTTAAAAGAACAAACTTATGAATTAATTGATTCGACAAAAGAAATTGAAACTGTTTATAATTTTGTCGATGAATCGGTATTTAAACCTATTGATTCAAGTCATTTAAAAGAACAATTTGGCATTCGGCCAGATGAACGGGTTATGATACATGTATCTAACTTCCGGAAAATTAAAAACTTACCAGATATCGTCAATGTATTTTATAAAGTACGTGAACAAATGCCTGCAAAGTTACTTCTTGTTGGTGATGGACCGGAAAAACAACGGGTGATGGATTTAGTGAAGTTATCACCTTATAAACAAGATGTTTTATTTTTAGGAAAACAAGAAAATGTTGCAGAGTTATTTGGTATTAGTGATTTAAAATTATTAATGTCTGAAAAAGAATCCTTTGGTTTAGTTCTTTTAGAAGCAATGGCTTGTGGTGTACCTGGTATTGGCACGAATATTGGTGGAATTCCAGAAGTAATCGACCATGGAGAAAATGGTTACCTTGTAGAACTAGGGGACGTTCACCAAGCTGCCCAGTATGCAATCGAGTTATTACAAGACGAAGAAGAGCTGATTAAGTTCCGTCAAGCAGCAATTAATACGGTACAAACAAAATTTTTAGCTAAACCGATTATTGATCATTATGAACAATTATATGAACGATTGGTGGCACTAAGAGTATGAAAAAAAGTGAGGAATGGCTTGTTGCTTTAAAGGTCATTGACAAAATTGAGAAGGCTGGATTTGATGCGGTCATTGTAGGTGGAGCCGTACGAGACTACTTACTAAATAAAAGTGTTAATGATGTAGATGTGGCAACAAGTGCATTACCTTCTGAAGTAAAGGAAATTTTTTCATCTACCGTTGATGTTGGAATTGATCATGGTACGGTTTTAGTTCTAGATGAAGGGCAACCTGTTGAAGTAACTACATTTCGTACTGAAGGTACATACACAGACTACAGAAGACCAGAAGAAGTAACATTTGTACGTACTTTACAAGAGGATCTCGAACGACGCGACTTTACCATTAATGCAATGGCCATATTAAAAAATGGTACGATTATTGATTTATTCGGCGGTCAAGAGGATATTGAAAAGAAAGTTATTCGAGCAGTAGGAGATCCGAATGTACGATTTCGAGAAGATGCTTTGAGAATGTTAAGAGCGATTCGATTTAGCGCTCAACTCGGATTTACGATTGAGGAAAAAACATTAAAAGCAATTCAAATTGATAGTGATTTAATTGATTTTATTGCCAAAGAACGAATTACAATGGAAATGGCAAAAATATGGAAAAGTGACTATGTATATGAAGGATTAAAATGGCTCGTTGTAAGTAAATTAGCCCACTATTTAGTTGGAAATTTTAAAAATCAACTGAAAAGTTGGAAGGAATTTCGATCGAATAAGCCGGAAGTTGGTTGGGCTTATTTGTGTTTGTTAAATCGAAAGGACATTCAACATATTTTTGATTTTTACCGATTGTCGAAAAAAGAAAAAACATTTATTCGAGATGTTTTAAATTTATATGACGCATTGTTACAAAAGTGGACATTAATGGATTATTTTTCAAATGAACTATTAGTTTTAGAAACTGCCTACGATTTCGCTATATGGCAACATCATTCCGTTCCCTTTTCAAAAGAGGATATTGCAAAAGTAAAAGAAAACTTGCCAATTCAAAAAGTGGATGAACTGGCAATCAACGGAAACCATCTTATCAATTGGACCGATAAAAAAAGAGGACCATGGATTAAAGTGGCACTTGATGCAGCACTAATAGCGGTTTTAAATAGATATGTGGAAAATGAAGAAGAGAAACTGAAGGAATGGTTCTTAAATGACTTTATCGATGAAAGATGAAATATTAAAACGTTTTTTATCTGCTAATGGTGAGCCCATTAGTGGGCAACGATTAGCAGATGATTTAGGTATTTCTCGAACGGCAATATGGAAACATTTACAGACGTTACAAGAGGAAGGCTATACATTTGAAACGATAAAGAAAAAGGGATACGTTTTAATGACAAAGCCAGACAAAGTGGAAGCACCAAGAGTAACAGCGTTTTTAAAGACTGAACGCTTCGGTCAAACCATTCATTATTTAGAAGAATGTACGTCAACCCAAACAATTGCCTATGAATTAGCGCGGAATGGGGCAAAGGATGGAACATTAGTAATCGCAGAGACGCAAACAATGGGGAAAGGGCGAATGAGCCGTCCTTGGGAGTCGACGAAAGGAAAAGGGATTTGGATGACGATTATTATTCGTCCAGATATTTTACCTCATCAAGCTCCCCAGTTTACATTGGTGGCTGCAGTTTCCATTGTCAATGCGATGAAATCCCTTTGTCATCAATTTAGTCCTTATATTAAATGGCCAAATGATATTTTAATCAATGGACGTAAATGTACAGGAATATTAACGGAAATGATTGCTGAAATGGATCGAGTTCAATGCCTTTTAATAGGGATGGGCATTAATGTAAATCAAGAACTTTCTGATTTTCCGGAGGAGCTTCATCCAATCGCCACATCTTTGAGAATTGAAGAAAAGAAACCTTTGAACCGGGCTGAACTTGTTGGAACTATATTAAATTATTTAGAGAAGTATTGTGACCTTTATGTGAAAGATGGATTTGCCCCAATTAAACTATTATGGGAAGAAGCTTCTGGAACAATCGGTAAAAGAATTAGAGCAACAACGTTAACAGAAGTTATTGAAGGTAAAGCGATTGGTATTACGGAATCGGGTGTATTAGAAATTCAATTGGATAACGGGGAAATTAAAAACGTTTATTCAGCAGACATTGAATTAAAATAACCTTTTTAAAGAGAATGTTTTCCTTCTCCATAAAAAATTTTACCCTTATTTGTAGTGGATTACTTCAACTATGAATGAGGGTTTTATTTTTCTTACAAATGGAATTTTTGCTATACCTTTTCGTCAAAACTTGTTATAGTAGCGGTAAGGACAGTATCGATATAGAACTGTACCTTAAAACATGTTTAAATACTAAAAAAGATCTGCCTTGATCTGGAAAGACAGGGACGGAAGAAAACAATGCGTTGAATTATTGAATTATACTGATTTAGGTATAAATTCACACAAATCAGTATAAAAAATGCATCTGAAGTAGATGTATTTGATCGATAACGCTATCCTTCTGTCCATTTTTAGACAGAAGGATATTTTTATGTTGATAAAAGATTCGTTGACTCAATTATCAGCATAAGAAAAACATCGTATCGTCATTAATGGCGTTCAAAAGTGTTTTTCGACTTGTTTTCTTCTTTTAAAAAAGGAGGAGAAAAAGTAATGAAAAGTACAAATGATTTTTTGAAGATGAAGTCACAAGGTGAAAAAATTGTGATGATTACGGCGTATGACTACCCATCTGCCAAATTTTCAGAAGAAGCTGAAGTCGATATGATTTTAGTTGGTGACTCTTTAGGGATGGTTGTTCTCGGTTATGATTCTACCATTCCTGTGACAGTGGAAGATATGATTCATCATGCAAAGGCGGTGCGACGAGGTGCTCCAAATACCTTTGTTGTAGTCGATATGCCCTTTGGTTCTTACCATGGTGATGTAAATGAAACGTTAAAAACAGCCGTGAGAATGATGCAAGAAACGGGAGCAGATGCATTAAAGCTAGAGGGCGCTGGTGACGTAGCCAAAGCTATTGGGAAATTAACAAGTGTAGGGATACCAGTAGTTGCCCATTTAGGATTGCAACCTCAACTTGTAGGCGTACTTGGCGGCTATAAAGTACAAGGGAAATCAGCGGAACAGGCGTTAAAATTAATGAAAGAAGCGAAAGAATGCGAGGCTGCTGGTGCATGTGCGGTTGTTCTTGAATGTATCCCTTATCAATTAACAGAGGAAGTTTCAAAGGAATTAAGCATTCCTACGATTGGTATTGGAGCAGGTCCAACTGCTGACGGTCAAGTGCTCGTTCATCATGATTTATTATGTTATGGAAAACATCATATTCCTAAATTTGTTGAAAGTTTTGCCTTCGTAGGAGATGAAGTCGAAAAAGGAATAAAAGGCTATAAAAAAGCTGTAAAAGAAGGTTCGTTTCCGACCGTTGCCCATAGTTTTACGATGAAGGAAGAAGAATTATCGCAAATTTATGGGGGCGTCAAGTAATGGAAGTTGTAACGAAAATTGTCCAGTTAAAATCCATTGTGAGTCGGGTAAAAGGGGAAGGAAAAACGATTGGTCTTGTACCAACAATGGGTTACTTGCATGAAGGCCATCTAACTTTGGCAAAAGAAGCTAGAAAAGAAAATGATTTTGTCGTTATGAGCATTTTTGTTAATCCAACCCAATTTGGTCCAAACGAAGATTTTCTATCTTATCCTAGAGATTTAGAACGCGATAAAAGATTAGCAGAGTCAGCTAGTGTGGATGTCATTTTTGCTCCGTCGGTAGAAGAAATGTATCCGACAAATGGAGGGATTTCTATCCATGCTGGTAGACAATCGGAAATTTTATGTGGAGCATCCCGACCAGGGCATTTTGATGGTGTACTGCAAGTTGTAACGAAGTTGTTCCATTTAGCAGAACCAAATCGAGCATACTTTGGACAAAAGGATGCCCAACAAGTCGCGATCGTTCAAACGTTAGTAAGGGATTATAATTTTCCTTTAGAAATTCGGACTGTTCCAATTGTAAGGGAAGAAGACGGATTGGCAAAATCTTCTCGTAATGTTTATTTATCAAAATTAGAGAGAGAAGAAGCACCAGCTATTTATGAAGCATTGCAAATAGCAAAAGAAACATTTCTTTCTTCTTATCATGTGAAAATGGCCTTAGATGAAGCTAAAGCATACATTTTAAGTAAAACAACCGGGGAAATCGATTACTTAGAGCTATTATCTTATCCAGATTTACAGCCAGTTACTGAAGACACAAAGCAGTTTTTACTAGCTACAGCTGTCTATATTGGTAAAACAAGACTCATTGACAATATTATTTTTTCTATAGAAGGGGAAACAGCAAATGTTTAGAATGATGATGAATAGTAAAATCCATCGGGCACAAGTAACACAAGCAGATTTGAATTATGTCGGCTCTATTACAATTGACGAGGACATTCTTGATGCGGTTGGCATGCTTCCAAATGAAAAGGTTCATGTAGTGAATAATAATAACGGAGCCCGTTTTGAAACTTATATTATTGCAGGAGAGCGTGGAAGCGGGGTTATTTGCGTGAACGGAGCAGCCGCAAGACTCGTTCAAAAGGGTGATATTGTCATTATCATTTCTTATGTTTTTGTGACAGATGAAGAAGCAAAGGATCACCAGCCAACAGTGGCGATTATGGGCGATAATAATACGATAAAAGAAATGATTTCCTATGAACCAGAAGCGACAATAAAATAAAATTTTACTTGTTATTCTCTTTAATACCATATAATATATATAGAAGGTGCCAAACCTAGTAAAGTATATACTTTACAACCAAAGTACTCATTACGACACGGATTTGTCGGAGTACTTTGTTTTTATGAGCAGGGAGATGAGCCCCTGCTCTTTTTCATTTCCAATAAAAGATAAAAATGAACAATTTGTCTCAAAGGTCCATGTGACTTTTGAGATTTTTTTCGTTTCTGTATTACAATAACATGACCGGTTGACAGTACATATGATAAAATTCGCTTATAATTATTTAAATTGTGAGTTGAGAAAATGATGGAAAGTCAGAAATATGCAATTGTTGATATCGAGACAACTGGACATTCCCAAGCAAATGGGGACCGAATGATTCAAATAGCAATTGTCATTATGAAAGATTGGTGTATTGAGAAGACTTTTACATCATTCATTCATCCTGGGAAGTCAATCCCACTATTTATTCAAGATTTAACAAACATAACAGATGATGACGTAAAAGATGCATTACCTTTTGAGGCTCATGCAGATACGATATATGAATTGATACAAGATGCTATTTTTGTTGCCCATAATACCGATTTTGATCTTTCCTTTTTACAAGGGGAGTTTAAACGAGTCGGATTGCCGAAATGGAATGGAAAGAAAATTGATACGGTTGAGCTGGCAAAAATTTTATTTCCCTCGGCTTTAAGCTACAAACTAGGAGATTTAGCAGCAGAATTAAATATTCCTTTAACTAATGCACATCGGGCAGATGATGATGCTAAGGCATGTGCCTTTCTGTTAAAAACATGTTGGGAAGAACTTTTAGTTTTGCCTCTTTCGACTTTAGAACAAATGCATAAAAAGTCCTTTCGATTAAAATCGAATTTATCCCAATTGTTTTTTGAAGCATTGCAAATCCGTCGAAGTACTGTCTCGAACGAAGATGACTTTATTTATTATAAAAAATTGGCTTTAAAGAAACCGTACGCCACTAATAAGAAGATACGCCATCAAATTGATTTTCCTGCCACGAGCGCGGAAAAAAGTACATTATTTAAAAAAGCGCTGTCGCATTTTGAAGAACGACCGAAACAATATCAAATGATGGATATCATTTGGGAACATTTAAATAACAAATCTGAAGTGATGATTGAAGCATCAACAGGTATTGGGAAAACGATTGGTTATTTAATTCCTTCAATCATCTATGCTAAACAAAACAATCGAAAAGTATGTATTAGTACGTACACGACCTACTTACTTGAACAATTATTAAGTAGTGAAATTCCAAAGGTAGAAAAAATTCTAGGCTGTCCAATTAACGTAACGTTATTAAAGGGGCGGAGAAATTATGTAGATGTTGTTGTGTTTGAACAATTAATGAAAAGTAATGATTTATCTTACGACGAAACATTAACAACCCTTCAAGTACTTGTATGGTTATCAAAGACCGAAACAGGAGATTTATCCGAATTAAATTGTTCCGGTGGAGGTCAACTGTTCATCGATAAAATTCGTAAAAATGCAGAATATGGAAAGAAAAAACAGCTTTTTGATTATTATGATCGAGCGATTCAAGAAAGCGAACATGCAGATTTAATTATTACAAACCATTCGATGTTATTAGCAGATCTTGTACGTCATGAACCAGTTTTTAATCAAATTGATGCTTGGATAATCGATGAAGCCCATCAATTTGTGCAAGCTGCTATACAACGGGATCAAGCAATCTTTTCCTATACGAATTGGAAATATTTATTTGGTCAAATCGGTTATGCTTCTGATCATCAGTTATTTTCTATCTTTCAAAAAATTGCATTGAAAAAACAAAGGGTTCCGTTAACTTATTTCCAACAATTAGAGAAGAAATTTATGCAGATGGTTGAATTATTTGATAAAACAATACAAGAAATTCTATATCATATGCAAAAAACGTCATTACCTTCCAAGTTTGAATCAAAACAAATTGCCTTTGTACACAATGTCTTAACAAATCGTGAAACGATGAATAACTTTTCGATTGCCTTGCAAGGTTGGGTTGATTTAGCTGAGCAAATATCTGTCATGTTCAAAAAGGATATCGAACAAATTGCTCCAGAACATCAATTAATATTAGAGCAGTGGGACTTTTTCGTTCGCGAATATAAAATGAAGGCAACGGAATGGGATGAAATTTTCCTACAAACTGATAACGATTATACGGCTTGGATTGAAATTGATCGAAGAAATTTACCTGGTAGTATTCGTGTGCTCAAAAAACCTATTAGTATAACTGCAACCATTCAACAATTATTTGAGTCTATACGAAAGACTTCTGCTGTTATTTGGACTTCTGGAACTTTAACTGTTCCAAAAAACGAACGTTTTATTGCGAATCAATTAGGAATTGATGAAAGGGTACCAATGATCGTTTTGCAGGCACCAGCCTCTTATTATAAAGGGGCAAAAGCATATGTTGTAAACGATATGCCAGATATTCAATCGGTGTCCCAAACGGATTATATTGAATCGGTAGCTCTAGCTATTACGAGAATTGTCCGAGCTACAGAAGGAAGATGTTTTGTTCTTTTCACATCACAAGATATGTTAAAAAAGACGGTAGAGCTAATTCAAGAAAGTGAATTGCTCTATGACTATATGCTGTTTGCCCAAGGCGTAACAAGTGGTAGCCGTATGCGCTTATTAAAGTCGTTCCAAAAGTTCAGCCATTCGGTGTTATTTGGAACAAATAGCTTTTGGGAAGGTGTAGATGTTCCAGGGGATGGTCTATCGTCCGTTGTTATTGTCCGCTTACCTTTTTCAGCACCAGAGGAACCAACTTTTAAAGCGAAATCGATTAGTCTACAACAACAAGGTCGAAATGCTTTTACTGAATTATCATTGCCGGAAGCGATATTACGATTTAAACAAGGTTTCGGTAGATTAATAAGAGCGTCGCAAGATAAGGGCGTATTTGTTGTGTTAGATAGAAGAATTGACACAAAATCGTATGGAGTAGAATTTTTACGTGCATTACCGCAAATTTCTGTTAATAAACTACCTCTACAAGATATGGTTTTAGAGATAGAACATTGGTATAATAACAAAGATGGGAAAAGAAAGCAGGTTGACAAAAATGAATAATAAAACTGTACAAATTTCGAAGGTGATCCGATGAAGAACTGGATAATTTTCATTTCCGTTTTTATTCTATCTTTGGCACTTGTCATTTCGGTTCTCGTAATTTGGAAATCTGATGCACCATTTGATGAAATTGAAACGAAAGCAGAAGAATTGGCATTATCTTCTGACTCACTAGCTGCTGTATCGGACTCATATGTTTATAATGGTAATAAACCATACGTTACCGTATTCGGTGAAGATAAGGACGGTAACAAAAAGGCACTATTTGTTCCAATCAATTTAGAAGAGAAAGCAATTCAGGAAGTAAATTTAAAAGATGGTATTACTGAAAAGCAAGCGTTGTCTGTTTTAAGTAAAGAAGAGGAAGTAAAAGAAATCCTTCATACAAAATTGGGCTATGAAGAAGTTGGTCCAGTTTGGGAAATTACTTATAAAAACAACTCAGACAAACTGAACTATGTCTACATTTTATTTGAAGACGGACAATGGTGGAAACGTATTTTGAACTTGTAGAGGAGAAGATTTTTGATGAAAGAATTATTAGCCAATCGTGTAAAAACTTTAACACCATCAGCAACTTTAGCGATTACGGCAAAGGCAAAAGAATTAAAAGCACAAGGAATTGATGTAATTGGGTTAGGAGCAGGAGAACCTGACTTTAATACACCAAAGAATATTCTGGATGCCGCTGCAAAATCGATGTATGACGGACATACGAAATATACTCCAGCTGGTGGACTTCCTGCGTTAAAACAAGCAATCATTGAAAAATTAGCACGAGACAACAATTTAGAATACAAACCGAATGAGATTCTTGTTGGTGTTGGGGCAAAACATGTTCTTTATACTTTATTCCAAGTCATCTTGAATGAAGGCGATGAAGTCATTATTCCAATTCCATATTGGGTATCTTATCCTGAACAAGTGAAATTAGCGGGTGGAGTACCGGTTTACGTTGAAAGTACTAGTGAACAAAATTATAAAATTACAGCATCTCAATTACGTGAAGCAATAACTGACAAAACAAAAGCCGTCATCATTAATTCACCAAGCAATCCTTCTGGTATGGTTTATACTCGTGAAGAATTAGCACAATTAGCTGCAGTTGCAGTGGAAAAAGATATTATAATCGTATCGGATGAAATTTATGAAAAACTTCTATACAATGGACTTGAACATTTTTCAATTGCCCAACTTTCTGAGGAAGTGAAGTCACGCACGATTGTCATCAATGGGGTAGCGAAATCCCATTCTATGACTGGGTGGAGAATTGGATATGCTGCTGGAAATGCTCAAATTATTAATTCGATGGCTGATTTGGCATCCCATTCAACATCGAATCCAACTACTACTTCTCAATATGCAACAATTGAGGCTTATAATGGCTCACAAGATTCCGTTGAAGAAATGAGAAAAGCATTTGAAACACGATTAGAAACAATCTATCCGAAATTAAATGCGATTCCTGGTTTCCGTGTAGTGAAGCCCCAAGGTGCATTTTACTTCTTACCAGATGTAGCAAAAGCAGCTGAAAAAACTGGATACGGGTCCGTAGATGAATTCGCGACTGCACTTCTAACTGAAGCGAATGTTGCCGTAGTACCTGGTTCAGGTTTCGGCGTACCAACAACTGTACGTTTAAGTTATGCAACTTCTTTAGAGTTACTTGAAGAAGCAGTTCGACGTATCGATCATTTCGTAAAATCAAAATGGCAAGACTAATTTTGTAAACAAGTTGGAAGTACGAAACGACAATTTGATAAAATTAGTCCTTTGTGGAGGAACAATATGAAGAAAATTATGATTCAAGACATGCCAAATCATATTGGCGAAACTGTAAAATTAGGCGTTTGGTTATCGAACAAACGTTCAAGTGGAAAAATTGCCTTTCTACAATTACGTGACGGCTCAGGCTTTGTTCAAGGAGTTATCGTAAAAGAGGAAGTAGGGGAAGAACTATTTGCGACAGCAAAAGGTTTAACTCAAGAAACATCTATGTATATTACTGGACAAGTTAAGGAAGATACTCGTTCTAGTTTTGGATGTGAACTTGCCGTAACGGATATTGAAGTGATTCATGCTGCAGTGGATTATCCTATTACACCAAAAGAACATGGTGTCGAATTTTTAATGGACAATCGTCATTTATGGCTACGTTCACGAAAACAACATGCCATCATGAAAATTCGTAATGAAGTTATCCGAGCTACATATGAATTTTTCAATAACAACGGTTTCGTTAAAATCGATCCGCCTATTTTAACAGGTTCTGCTCCTGAAGGAACGTCAGAACTATTCCATACAAAGTACTTTGATGAAGATGCGTATCTTTCTCAATCTGGTCAATTGTATATGGAAGCAGCGGCTATGGCTTTAGGAAAAGTATTCTCCTTCGGTCCTACATTCCGTGCAGAAAAGTCCAAAACTCGCCGTCATTTAATTGAGTTCTGGATGATTGAGCCGGAAATGGCATTTGTTGAATTTGAAGAAAATCTAGAAGTACAAGAACAATATGTATCTTATATTGTTCAATCCGTACTTGAAAATTGCAAATTGGAATTAGAACGATTAGGACGCGATACTTCTAAATTGGAAAACATTCAAGCACCATTCCCACGCATTACTTATGATGATGCGATTAAGTTCCTACATGAACAAGGATTTACAGATATCCAATGGGGAGATGACTTTGGAGCACCTCATGAAACGGCAATAGCCGAGCATTTCGATAAACCAGTATTTATCACTTGCTACCCAGTAGGAATTAAACCATTCTATATGCAGCCCCATCCTGAAAGAGATGATGTTGTATTATGTGCAGACTTAATTGCACCAGAAGGTTACGGTGAAATTATTGGTGGATCTGAACGTATTCATGATTATGAATTGTTAAAACAACGCATTGCAGAACATAACTTAGATGAATCTGCCTATGCTTGGTATTTAGATTTACGTAAACAAGGGTCTGTACCACACTCCGGTTTTGGTTTAGGATTAGAACGAACTGTAGCGTGGATTAGTGGTGCAGAACACGTACGTGAATGTATTCCATTCCCAAGACTTTTAAATCGTTTATATCCATAATAAATAAGGAAGATTTTTTCCTAACATAAAAAGCGTCCGTATATACGGGCGCTTTCCTTACTATAAGAATAGAAAGGAGTCTTCTTATGAACGATAAAGGACAGCGACTCCGTACGTGGACAGAGCAGGGGAATGTAACAGTTCCTCAATTTTTTTTTCAACACTATAAAGATTTAAAGATAACTGATGATGAAGCATTACTTTTATTGCATTTATTAGCTTTTCACTCTGAGGGCAATGATTTTCCAACCCCAACGGATATTGCGAAACGTTTTCATGTTAACGAAAATGATATTTCATTAAAACTGCAGCGTCTTTTACAAAAGGGCTTTTTAGAAATTAGCCAAGGAATCGATGGCAGTGGAAGATTATTTGAAAAATATTCGGTTTTCCCATTATGGGAAAGAATTTTGGATTATATCGAATCACAAGCGATGCAGAAAGAATCTCAAAAAGTGAAAAATGAAGAAGGGGAAATTTTTTCAGTATTTGAACAAGAATTTGGGCGCCTTCTATCACCAATGGAAATTGAAACGATTTCGATGTGGTTAGACGCAGATCGTCACTCCCCAGCAATTATTAAAGCAGCATTAAAAGAAGCAGTTCTAGCTGGAAAACTTTCCTTACGATATATTGATCGGATTTTATTTGAATGGAAAAAGAAAAATATTACTTCACTCAAACAAGTTGAAAATCATACAGAACAATTTCATCAAAAAACAACCGTCGTGCAACAAAAGCAAAAGTCGACGACGCAAGAAAATCAAAATAAAGTTTCCTTTTATAACTGGTTAGAAGAAAGAGAATAGGGGGTACATTATGCTTACGAAAAAACAGTGGGAGCATTGTTTAAACGTGATGGACGAAATGTTTCCAGATGCACATTGTGAGCTCGTACACGATAACCCGTTTGAGTTAACAATTGCTACATTATTGTCTGCCCAATGTACAGATGTACTTGTCAATAAAGTAACGAAGACTTTATTTCAAAAGTATAAAACGGCTGAAGATTATTTAGCTGTACCATTGGAAGAATTACAAAATGATATCCGTTCGATTGGTCTCTATCGTAATAAAGCTAAAAATATTCAAGCTTTATGTGAAAAAGTAATTACCGATTTTAATGGAGAAATTCCACAAAGTCGTGAACAACTCGTTACATTACCCGGTGTTGGACGTAAAACTGCAAATGTTGTTTTGTCAGTTGCGTTTAATATACCAGCCCTTGCAGTAGATACACATGTAGAACGTGTTTCGAAACGTTTAGGGTTATGTCGTTTAAAAGATACGGTGTTGGAAGTTGAAGAAACGATAATGAAAAAAACACCAAAGGAAAATTGGTCTAAAACCCATCATCAGTTAATTTTCTTTGGTCGTTATCATTGTAAAGCTCAAAATCCCCAATGTCATACGTGCCCGTTATTAGACATTTGTAGAGAAGGGCAGAAACGTTTGAAAAAAGGTTTGGTGAAAAACGTTGATTAAAGTAAGACCTGAAGCAATTCAAAAGGAGAAGGTTGAACCTTATTTTGCACAATGGGAGGAACTAAGTCAGCTTATTCATCAAGCCCACGATCAACGTAGTGGCGAAGCGAAATCATTAATGGATAAAGGAATTGTGCTATTTGAAGCTTGTGTATTGAACAGCTCACAAAGTAGTGAACCAACATTGGATGAAAAGGAAGAGTATGAAGTTCTTCCAATCAACGGAATGGAACGGCTTTTGTTTATTAAAGCAAGACCAGGTCAATATGCTTGCTACCGTCAATTGGATGAATTATTTAAAGAATTAAAGAAGCGATTAGCTCGTCTAAGAATTAAATCATAAGAAAAAAGGAACATCAATCATTTTCATCTGATTGATGTTCCTTTTTATTATTCTGGTGTTTCAGTCGGGTCAGTCGGTACAGTAGGAGCTTCTATTTCGCCATTACCATCCTCACTGACGTCTTCTCCGCCATTATCCCCGTTATTTTCACCATCTTTTCCTGGTCCAAACCAGTCATCTAAATCACCATCGTCTCCGTTACCATTCCCGTTACTATTATCATTCCCATTTCCATTCCCATTTCCATTCCCATTATCGTTGTTTTCATTTCCATCCCCGTTATTTCCATTATTCGGGTTTTCTGGTTTTTCAACTTCCGGTTCTTCTATTTTATTTTCAATGAAAATTGAAACGGTTGCTGGTTCACTTCGGATATCATCAGAAACGGCGACTACAGAGAATGTGTAATTACGTCCAGGTTCGATATTCGGAATTTGTAATTGTTTATCGGACGTTGTATTCACGACTACAGGTTGTTCTTGATCAACAGTCATCGATACTTCAAAGGAAACATCCAAATCTTCATTCCCTTTAGGCGCTTTAAAGTCCCAAGTTAAGTCAACAGTACTTCCTTCTTCATTGTACTTCGCTTGTAATTTAGTAGGGGCATCTAATTCAATCTCTTCGTATTTCTCTGATACTTGAGATGGTTCAGTCCCTTTAACAAACAATTCTGTTCTTCGTAATTCATTTGGTGTATATTCACTTGCTAATTGTAATGGATTTGTTCCGACTTCAATTGTTGCTTCTACAACAGAATTTGGCTTTTTAAAGTCTGATGTTTCAACATCATCAGATATTTGGCTCATGATTGATTTAAACAATCTTTGTGGTAAACGACGTTCATCCCAAGTAGTAATCGGTTCGGAACGTTGAGAGTAACCACTCCAAATGGCTATTGAATAATTTGTTGTATAGCCTGCAAACCATGAATCAGGTACACTGCTACTTGGTAAATTGAATTTATCAAAGTCTTCAGGGGAGTAATTGGTTGTACCCGTTTTACCTGCAATATCTAATCCAGGTACTGCAGCAGCGGAACCTGAAGCTCCCGGTTTATCACTTAAAACATCGCGTAAAATATCTGTTACCATATAGGCTGTATAGTCGCTCATCGCCACTTCTGGTTGTGATTTATAAGATTTTTTTGAACCGTCACGGTACTCAACTTCTTTAATCGTAGTTGGTTCGTTATAAATACCATTATTACCAAATGCAGCATAGGCAGCAGCCATTTGGATAGGGGACATATAAATCGCTCCGCCACCAATTGCATCAGACTCATATACATCTTCAGTTTCGATACCTAATTTACTAATAAATTCTTTTGCTGCATCTGTTCCAACCTCTTGTAATGTTTTAACGGCTGGTACGTTACGTGATTGGTATAATGCTTCACGTACGGTCATTGTGCCCAAATATTTATTATCCCAGTTCGTAATGACTTTATCTGAATTAGAATAAGTCATTTTTTCATCCACAATCGTTTGACCAGTTGACCATTTTAAGTTTTCAATGGCAGGACCGTAATCAAGTAAAGGTTTCATTGTTGAACCTGGTTGACGATCTTTTAAATCATCTGCATAGTTCCAGCCTCTCTCTGCTCCGTAATTTCTTCCGCCACCAATTGCACGAATCTCACCCGTTTTTGTATCAATAACAGATACACCAGATTGAATATCCTCAGTAGGGAAGTTTTCAGAATCGTTCATAATATTTTCTACAACCGATTGAGCATTAGGGTCAAGAGTAGTATAAACTTTTATTCCTTCAGCTAATGCTTCTCCATCTCCGTTTTCTTCAAGTTCTTCTAATACAACATCTAAGAAGGCATCATATTTTGTGCCTGTTACAGTTTGACGTTCTTCTTCCGGTAAAACGCGGGAAGCAATTTCAACTTTTTTCGCTTCAGCAGCTTGTTCTTCTGAAATTTTTTCGTGTTGAACCATTAAATCAAGTACTAAATCCCGTCGTGCTTTCGCTCGGTCAGGATTTTTGAATGGATTATAATTGTTTGGACTTTGAGGGATACCTGCAAGTAAAGCCATTTCATCCAATTCTAATTCATCTAATTCTTTACCAAAGAAATATTCAGCAGCAGTTCCAAATCCATAAACCCTTCCAGACATAAGTACTTTGTTAAAGTACATTTCAAAAATTTCTTCTTTTGAATAATGTTTTTCTAGTTGAATCGCAAGCCATGCTTCCTGTGCTTTACGTTTTAACTTTTTGTCATTACTTAAAAATGAATTTTTTACAACTTGTTGGGTAATCGTACTTGCCCCTTGTGCACCGAAACCTTGCGTAACGTTTGCAATGACGGCACTACCTAAACGCCATATATCAAGACCGAAATGGTCAAAGAATCGTGAGTCTTCGGTTGCTAAAATAGCGTCAATCATTTCTTGAGGAATATCATCGTATTCTACATATTTACGGTCTTCTGCACCAATTTTTGCAAATAGCTCACCATTCTTATCATAAAACTCGGAAGAAATCGGATCTTTTAAAAGTTCTTCATCCAACTCGGGAGCTGAACTAGCATAATAGGCAAATAACCCAGCACCACCTAATAATCCGACAACACCAATGATAAGAATTGTAATGATAATTCGTTTTATCCAAGAACTTGCTGGTTTTTTTTGTTTTTTCTTTTGTAGTTCGCGTTCTCGTTTTAACTCTTCACGAGTGCGTCTTTTCTCAGTCAAAATAATCTCCTCGCTTTAACAATCTATTATTCTTCGTTTGTAATCAGTTTTTTTATTGCGGATAAGTAATCTATTCGTGGATTATATCCAGGCCTAATTTCAATAGTTTGTGTTTCGAATATTGATAATGGTATAGATTTCCTCCCACCTTTTTCCATTTGCCTCCAAGCATCATGAAGTACAGAAAAAGGAACCACGAAATAACGATCTAAAGTTGAAAATTTTACGATAGTAAAGGCAATTCCTTTTTGATTTGTCACATCTTTCATATGCAGAACTTGATGTTGATGGACGTTTTTTAAAGGAAAGGACGTTTTACTCTCGGTTTCCTTCGCTTCAAAATCTATATAATATCCGTTCCAAACACCGTTGTAATCAGTTGTAGATGGCGTTCGAAAGTAGGCTTCACGAATAACTGCTGCACTCCGTGACGGGTACTCTACTTTGACGATTTGAACCGGAACAGGTTTCTTATGAATGATTGCAATTTGTTGATTTAAATAGTAGGTATTCGTTTCATTAATTTCATCTTCAAGAGTTTTTCCGCGATTACTAAATGAAAGCTCCTTTTTTTTAACTGGTTTTGCCGGTTTCGAAAGGGGTTCACTCGGCTGATATAGTTTGCCATTTGGATAATGTATCACGAAAAGCACTCCTTTTTGAAAGTTCATTTCTACCAACAAGTTTAACATAATTTTATCAAAGTTAAGCTAAGTACCTCTTCTATTAGGATAGACTATCGGAGGTAACTATAATCAATATATGACTAGACTTTTACTATTATATGAAATAGTTTATGGAGAAATAGATGCTAAATAAATTTACGATAAAGTTTAAGAGAAACTTTATATCGAAAAATATGTTGTTTTAGCAACCTATGTCTAGTTTTGACAAGTGGAAAGGGTTTTGAATGCTTTCAATGAATTCTATTTGTCAAAGGAGGAATGACAATGAATAGAATTCAACTACTCATTTCGCAAATTGACTACATCGACCAAATGATGACAGCTAAAATTGAAAACGAACGGGCATACATTCATAACCAATTTTTCTCTCAACTAGGAAGCACTTATCAAAAAGTAAGCTTAGCAGAAAAGCATTATCATGTAAAGAATACTTGTTCCCCTATTGCTAGAGAATTAGCTTAGTTTTTGGTACACTTAAGAAACAAAATAGAAATCTTAAGAGGGTACTAAAAATGGAATTAATCGAACAAACGAAACAGTTAATATACGAGTGTGATGCGTCAATAAACCGTTTTTATAAACAGCGGGAACTTGACGCAACACCTCAATTTTTTGAAGAAGTAAAACCTTTTGCAGATAACATACAATCTTTATTAATAGAGTGGCAACAAAATGCGTTAAATTGGATTAAAGAAAACAGACCGAAATATATGCATGAGTCGCAAATACAAAACGTTGTCGATGCAATGAATCAATTTGTCGTACAATCTTTTTATAAGGAGACAAGTAAAAAACGATTTATCCAGTCTGTCCAATCCGTCCATTACACGTTATCTTTCTTTTTACGTTATTTAGAAGGGGAGAGTGAAAAGGATGTTTAGTAAAAAACGGACGATCGATGATTTATTAATCGAATGGCAATATGACGAACAATTAAAACAAAATATCGTCCATTGGCAAACAATTGAAGCAACTCCGGCACGTTATTCCAAATTTCCGAACGAACTTCATCCCTCTATAAAAAAAGCATTAAATAAAAGAGGAATAGAGCAATTATATACTCACCAGCGGGAAGCCTTTGATTATGCAGTCAATGGTAAATCCTTTACTGCTGTTACACCAACTGCCTCTGGAAAATCACTTTGCTATCATTTACCAGTTTTACAAAAAATTTTAGAAGATCAATCGAGTAGGGCCATTTATTTATTTCCTACAAAGGCATTAGCTCAAGATCAGAAGGCCGATTTAAATGATTTAATCGAGGATATGGAAGAGGAAATTTTAAGTTATACGTACGATGGTGATACAGCACCTGCAATTCGACAAAAAATTAGAAAAGCAGGCCATATTGTTATGACAAACCCTGATATGTTACATTCGGGAATTTTACCCCATCATACGAAATGGGTCTCCTTATTTGAAAACTTAAAGTATATTGTCATTGATGAGTTACATACATATAAAGGGGTATTTGGAAGTCATGTAGCCCATGTTATCCGACGTTTAAAACGTATTTGTGCTTTTTATGGAAGTGACCCAATTTTTATTTGTACATCCGCTACGATTAAAAATCCGAAAGAATTGGCTGAAAAATTAACAAATACAAATCATGAACTAATCGCCAAATCTGGTGCACCAGTCGGTAAAAAAACATTTTTATTTTATAATCCTCCAATTGTGCATCCGACCTTTGGTGTTAGACGAAGCAGTGTATTAGAAGTCCGTGATTTGGCGACCAGATTATTTGAAGCAGGTATTCAAACAATTGTTTTTGCCAAATCCAGAGTTCGAGTCGAAATGCTCGTAACTTATTTAAAAAGTTTAACGAAAAATAAAATTCAAGATGAATCTATTCGCGGCTATCGTGGAGGCTATTTACCAACGGAACGCAGGGCGATTGAAAAAGGATTAAGGGACGGTACAATCCAAATTGTAGTAAGTACAAATGCATTGGAATTGGGGGTAGATATCGGACAATTACAAGCATGTATTATGACAGGCTATCCGGGTAACATCGCTAGTGCGTGGCAACAAGCTGGACGGGCAGGGCGTAGACAAGATTCGGCTTTAATTATTTATGTGGCAAATTCCACTGCATTAGACCAATATGTCGTAAACAACCCTACCTATCTATTAGGTAGTTCACCAGAAGAGGCGTTAATAAATCCAGATAATATTCTTATTTTAATGGATCATTTAAAATGTGCCGCTTTTGAATTACCATTTTCTATTACAGATAGCTACGGGGAATTTGAAGTACAAGAATTACTTGAGTTTTTACAAGATGAAGGTGTATTAGTGAAAACTAGTTCAAACTGGTATTGGATGAGTGAACGTTTCCCAGCCCATGAAATTAGTTTGCGCTCTGCTTCCCAAGAAAATGTAGTCATTATTGATCAAACGGTGCCAGCAGGAACGAAGGTTATCGGTGAAATGGATACGTATAGCGCTATGACCCTTCTACATGAAGAAGCAATCTATCTTCACCAAGGAACACAATTCCAGGTAGAAATGCTCGACTGGGAAGAGAAAAAAGCCTATGTTCGTGAAGTAGATGTGGATTACTTTACTGATGCGAATTTAGCTGTTGAGTTAAAAGTTTTAAATGAAGATAAAACAAGTCAGCATAAAACCGCGTCAGTTAGTTATGGAGATATTAGTTTACTAGCGATTCCAACAATCTTTAAAAAAATCCGTTTCCAAACCCACGAAAATATTGGCTCAGGGAAAATTCATATTCCACCCCTTGAGATGCATACAAATGCTACGTGGCTGTCCTTTAACTTACCAGAAAATTGGTCAGAGGAAATGTTAACGGATGCTTTAACTGGCGCTAGTTATGCAATTGGGTCTTTTATTCCTCTGTATATTCAGTGCGATCGGAACGATTTAACGGTTGTACCTCAAGTGAAATCCGTTCATAATGATAAACCTACACTATTTATCTATGATAGTTATCCTGGAGGCATCGGGTTAAGCGAAAGGGTGTACGACATTTTAGTACCGATAATTGAGCAAACGATTGGTCATGTGCAAAATTGTCCTTGTCAAAACGGATGTCCTTCTTGTATTGGCGCACAAGATAGCTTTAGTGAAAGTAAACAAAAAGTCATCAAAATACTATCAATTTTATTAAATGAAATAGGATGAGCTCCATGTCATACGAAAATAAAATGATGCAATTAAAACAAATGCTTGGGAAAAAGAAAGAACAGCCTAAAAATAAACCTACTTTTCAAAAACCAGAAAAACCTTTCTATATAAATGAATGGCAAAAAGCTGGACTTGCATTAGTTGAAAATGATTTTGGCGTTTTATTTAAAAGGGAAGTGACGTATCCCCTTACGTTTCAACACGGTTTTTATAAGTTAGGCTTATTTTTTGATGCTGTTGAAAAATGGCAGAAGGCGACTGTTGAACATCCTTATGCTATTCATATAGATGAACCAGTCCTATTTTTTGATACAGAAACGACGGGTTTAAAAGGGGTAGGGACAAACATATTCTTATTAGGCTTATTAAGTGTAGAAGAGGATCAATTTGTCCTTACCCAGTATGTATTAGCAGATCCTGCAAATGAAGCAGCGTTTTTATTCGAATCTAAATTTTGGCAACAGTCAAAAACGATTGTATCTTATAATGGGAAAAGTTTTGACTGGCCCCAATTAGAAACAAGATGGACATTAAACCAAAATGTTTTACCGAAATTACGAAATCCTCGACAAATCGATTTATTACACAGTTCGAAACGAATATGGAAAAATAATTTGGAAAGAATGAAATTAACAAAAGTCGAGGAAGAAAAACTCGGATTTAGAAGAAATGGTGACATTCCGGGATTTTTAGCACCGATTATTTATACAGACGCTATCAAAAGCGGAAATGCATCTGCTTTAATGAAGGTACTATATCACAATGAATGGGACCTTTTATCTTTAGTGACACTCTATATCCATTCCACAAACCTATTGCTTGAAGGAGAATGGGAAGAGTCTGCTACTACGTATACAAACATAGGAAAATGGTATGGTGATTTAAAACAACCTATACAAAGTGAACAAGTGTTAACGACTGTAACGGAAAATTATCAAACAGAAGAGGCTGGTCTTGCCCATTATTATTTAGCCTTTCAACAAAAGCGCAATGGAATGGTTGAAGAGGCTATCAAGTCTTTTCAAAATGCACTTTCATTTGTTAACAATAGAGAAAAGCTAAAAGTATTGGAGCAACTTGCCATTTTATATGAACATCAATTAAAAGAATACGAACGGGCATTACATTACACAAATGAAGGATTGCAACTTTTAGAGAGCCAATCTTTTATAAAAAAGGATCAACAAATGAAGTATGTCATCAATTGGACAAGAAGATTGCAAAGGGTTGAAAAGAAACTAAAAAATAAATTATAATAGAACATTATTTGAATGTCCTTTAACATTGTTGGTTATAAACAATGTACAAGCAATTATGGGAATAATGGGGAGTTATTTCCTGAATATTTTAAAAATAATTTCCCGGGTAAGCGCATAATCTGACATTTTTCTTCTATGGTATACTTCTATCAAATTTTTTCAAAAAGTTACCGTTAATTTTGTTAAAACAGTTTCTTTGAATCCCTTTTATTATATTCATATGATATAATTGAATCATGTACCGTATCGGATGGAAGGGCGATGTGAATGGAAATTAAATTAAATTCAAAAATAATATTAGAAAAAGAATTTAAAAAGGCGATGAAAGGTTATAGTGTTGACCAAGTCGATCAATTTTTAGATCAAATTATGGAAGATTATGACGTATTTGAAAAGGTTGTAGAAGAACTAGAAGAGCTTCGTGCTGAAAATAGACGTTTAAAAGAAGAACTTGAAAACAGTGCATCTCGCCGATCACAAGTTCAACCACCAGCAGGAAATACAAATTTTGATATTTTAAAACGTCTTTCAAATTTAGAAAAGCATGTGTTTGGCAGTAAGTTGTACGAATAAATTTACTATCTTGTTTTTGTGATAATTTTTTAGTATAATTCTTTTATCATAGTCAAATTCGAGTAATCGCTGCAATGTTAAATTGTAGAGGAAAGTCCATGCTCACACGGCTCTGAGATGACCGTAGTGTTCGTGCTTACTGAAAAAATAAGGTAAGGCAAGCTATAGCTTGACGGCGGAAGGAAAACCTAAGTCTTATGATATGGTTGACACTTCCTGAAAGTGCCACAGTGACGTAGCTTTATTGGAAACAATAAAGGTGGAACGAGGTAAACCCCACGAGTGAGAAACCCAAATTATGGTAGGGGCACTCTCCTGAAGGAAATGAACAGATGGAGGGACGAAAGAGTATTCTTTCGTAGATAGATGATTACTACCCGATTCGTACGAGGCTTCGGCTGTTTGAGTACCCGGGAACAAAACATGGCTTATGAATTTCTATGATAACTATTCAATTTAAATGCGAAATGATAGAAATTTAAGAAATACTTGTTCAAAAATCACCTTGAAATTGATTATTTGAACAAGTATTCATTATGTATTTAAGAGTTTTTACTCACATAAGAGGCTCTCCATCCTATTGGAGAGCTTTTCTTTTAGTGTATGGGAGAGTAAAATTTAGGGTAATATGCTAATGGTATCGTTTAAATACATAAAATGGAATTTGATTTTTCCAATACGTATTACATTATCGGTCCCAAAAGTTAATAAATAACGTAATTTTCTCATTTAAGAATATCCTTTTATTCTGAAGGTGAGGTTGGCATATAATAAGATGTTTTAACTAAAAGAATTACAATTTACGTGAACTTTTTTCACAACCGTAATAACAACACCAAGGAGAAATTGTAGAATGACAAAATTTCAATTAGTAGCGACTGCGGCAATGGGGTTAGAATCGATTGTTGCCCAAGAAGTTCAAGATTTAGGCTATGAAACACGTGTGGAAAATGGAAAAGTATATTTTGAAGGCGATGAAACCGCCATTGCTCGATGTAATCTTTGGTTACGTGTAGCAGACCGTGTGAAAATTGTAGTAGCAGAATTCCCAGCCCACACATTTGATCAATTATTTGAGAATACAAAAGCAATTGAATGGGAGAAATTTTTACCTGTTGATGCGGCATTCCCAGTATCAGGTAAGTCGGTCAAATCGAAATTATTTAGCGTTCCGGATTGCCAATCGATCGTGAAAAAAGCAATTGTCGAACGAATGAAATTTCATTATAAACGATTGGGCTTTTTAGATGAGTCGGGAGCGACATATAAAATTGAAGTTTCTATTTTGAAAGATGTAGCTACTTTAACGATTGATACATCGGGAGCTGGCCTACATAAACGTGGCTATAGACAATCCCAAGGGGAAGCGCCGTTAAAAGAAACGTTAGCTGCTGCCCTTGTGAAAATTTCCAGATGGAGTCCAAGTAGACCTTTTGTTGATCTATTTTGTGGTTCCGGTACAATTCCGTTGGAAGCTGCGATGATTGGGCAAAATATTGCACCTGGTTATAATCGTGAATTCATTTCAGAAGAATGGAATTGGATGAAAGAAAAAATATGGGAAGATGCTCGAAATGAGGCGGACGATTTAGCAAACTACGATCAACCTCTCGAAATTATTGGTTCGGATATTGATCATCGCATGGTAACGATTGCGCAAAGTAATGCGCTTGAGGCAGGCTTTGGTGATTTAATTACGTTTAAACAAATGCAGGCAACGGATTTTACAACAAAACTGTTAGATGGCGTTATTATTTCCAATCCACCGTATGGGGAACGTATTGGAGAAAAGGAAGAAATTGAAAACGTTATTCGTACATTAGGACAAATAATGAAAAACTATCCAACTTGGTCCGTATATATGCTTTCCTCAATGGAAAATTTTGAAGAGCTTTATGGCAAGAAGGCTACAAAAAAACGTAAATTATTTAATGGATTTATTCGTACGGATTTATATCAATACTGGGGTCAAAAGTCAAAACGTGATAATATTTAAAGTAAATTAAATTGGAAATTGAACGGAAGGAGAAATACTCCTTCCGTTTCCATGTCTTTATAATAGACGTGAGTATGAAGGAGATAAAAGAATGAGACAGTCTTTACCGTTTGAATTATCAAAAGATCGTTCCTTTTTCGACTCCCTTGGAGATTGGATGGGAGATGTTTTATATGATGAATTGCCTGAAAAAGGATTTGAATGTCGTGATGAACAAATTTTTATGGCATATCAAATTGAACAGGCATTAAAAGAAAAAAATGTTTTATTCGCAGAAGCCGGTGTTGGTACTGGTAAAACGATTGCCTATCTATTACCGGCAATTTCCTACGCCCGTTATACTGGTCGTCCAGCATTAATTGCGTGTGCAGATGAAACTTTAATTGACCAGCTTGTTAAAGAGGGTGGAGATATTTATAAATTAACCGAACACCTCGGTTTAACGATTGATGTTCGGTTAGCAAAGTCTCGCAATCAATATTTATGTTTAAAAAGATTTGAAGAGACTGAAAAAGTAGTAACAGAAGAATGGATCGATGATATTGCCATGTCTATTCCTGATGGTGTGTATGCCCAAGGTTCTATGTTAACGGTGAGTCCCTTTGGGGCGAGAAGTGACTATCCATCGGTTAGTGATGAAGATTGGCAAAAGGTTAATTATAACTCAATTATGCAATGTTCAGTTTGCGACATGAGAAACCGATGCGGTCAAACTTTACACCGAGCCCATTATCGTGAATCTAGTGATTTAATTATTTGTTCTCAAGATTTTCTAATGGAACATTTAGCAACGAAAGAATCACGGGAACGGGAAGGTCAATTACCATTGCTACCTGAAGTATCGATGATCGTTTTAGATGAGGGACATTTATTAGAATATGCAGCTCAAAATGCAATGACGGTTAAAGTACAAAGTTATACGATTGTCAACTTATTGGAACGTTTGATGGTAGATGGTGTTCGTGAAAAAACTTTATATGCAATGGAGAAATTACAAGATGATCACGAATTATTTTTCGATCAATTACGAGACGATGTAGTACCATCAGAAGAGGACAGAAAATCAATTCGAAAGTCAGAACGTTTACTTCAACTAGGGAAACAATTAATCGTTGATGTTGAAAAATTATTAGAAGAGTTTGTATTTGAATCTGAATTATATATGATTCCAGAATACGAATTAAATATGGCTGAAGAATTTCTAGAACAATATGAAGCAGCAATCCGTATTTTTATTGCTCAAGGAGATGCGGTCGATTGGTTAGAGGAAACCGATGGGGAAGAAACATTAGTCATCATGCCTCGTTTAATAACAGATGTTCTGGAAGAGAAATTATTCTCTAAAAAAATACCGATTGTTTTCTCATCGGCTACTTTATCGGTAAATAAAGATTTCTCTTATATTGCGTATAGCTTAGGCATTAAAAAATATCAATCCTTTAGCGTGCCTTCTCCATTTGATTATGAAGAAGTGATGAAAGTATATTTACATGACTTGAAGCAAGAGGAGAAAGTATCGAAAGTTGAAAAGTTATTACAGGATGGACAAAAGACATTAATATTATTTAAATCAAAACAGTCAATGTTGTCCTTTAAGTCGAAATTATCTATGATGACAAAGTTAACAGTTGCCTTTGAAGGTGATCGGGAATTATCGGCTATTATTCGTGATTTCCAAGAGGGAACAGTAAAAACATTATGTTCATACCATTTATGGGAAGGGTTAGATTTACCAGAGGAAGCATTAACCCGTGTGATTATATTTGATTTACCATTCCCACCTCAAGATCCATTATTTGATGCGAAACGTGCCTTTGCCGAAAATCCTTTCGAAGAAGTGGAATTACCATTTATGCAATTACGACTCCAACAAGGAATTGGAAGATTGATTCGTACATCTAATGACTATGGTGATATTCACCTATTATTGAACGAAGAGGAGAGTATATATCGTTCAGAGTTTATAAACATTTTACCAGTAAATCCGATGTGAAAGTTTAAAAGCAAAAGTTCCATTATGGGACTTTTGCTTTTTTCATAGAAAAGGTTCTTCTTTATGCTATAAATTAGGACATCGTTTTTTTAATTCAGAAACGAAACGTTTTTTATCTGTAGGTGAAATTTTAACGCTCCCTAAAATACCTTTTTTATAAAAGATCTCAAGGCTATCTTTTGATGCCAACACCCGATAACCTGTAAAGATTTCTGTTGTCTCTGTTAGTTTTGTTATGTCTTCATAAGGGATACGAGTTTTAAAAAGTCCGCCTTTTACGAGTAACGTATCTGGATTAAAAATGTATTTAATAGAAAAGGACGTCCATAAAATAAAGGCAATAGATAAGAAACATAAAGAGAGGACAATGATTACATCTACTAACGTTTTGTCATTATCTAAAATGAGAGGAATTAACAAGACAGCCATTATGATAAATAACGTAATGGATATAACAACAACAAAAAAGTTATCTACTTTCGAACGAAACTCCATCCTATCCTTAACATTTATACGGAAGGAAAAAGGGAAAGTTTCACTCTAAAAAGGAGTTTATGACGAAATTTCACATAATTGAACTACTGTTGAAAGGAAAATTGTTAAAATTTTTATGACCTATGAATACATTTATTTGTCGTTTAATAAGATAAAAAGGCGAAGGATTTTTATTTTCAATTAAAACAACAACAAGAATGACTCCTTAAATCAATCTCTTAAAAAGTCATCCTTTTTGTTGTTTTAATAAAGAATGGAACAATCTATTACTCTTCGTCGATCGTAAATAGAATGGTAAGGGGACCGATATTTTCTAACATGGCAGGTAATTTAAATGCTTTTTCAAATCCACATAGTTTAGTTGTACCGACCATAACCGTTGGTGGTGTAATATCAACATTTAATGATTGTTGACCAACATGGGTACAAAGGTTTCCGGCAAACATATTTCCAAACTCTCCTGTAAAAGACTCTAACATTTCTCCTTCGATTGGAATTCCAAACATTTTAGTACCAATAGCGCTGATGGTGGATGAACTGCTATTAATAACAAGTCTTCCTTTAATATCTCCAATCAGACCGATTAAAACGCCCATTTCTTCTTGTATGTATGGTTGATTTAATACAGAAGGGGGTTGAATATTCATTTCCATTGGTAGAATCGTTTTTAATGAATGAATGGATCCATTTAAAACGGTTTGTATATGTTTTGAATTATTCAATAAAATCATCCATCCTTTTTTCTATTTTTCCCTATCTTACCATTGTTCTAGTATAATAGTATATGAAAATTATTATAATTTACATTCTTTTTAAGTCGGAAGTAGTATGAACTTGACGTTTTTACAAAATTTTTATTATAATTAGTGAAAATGATTCTCATTATAGGAGGTAGGAAAGAGTGGTTTATTTATTTGTTGCAGCAACAATTGTCATTTATGTTGGAGTTGGTACTTATGTACTAAAAAGAACGATTAAATCATAAAACATTCTTTTTTACCTATTAATTCCCCAACAATCATCATTATTTTTTAATTCCTTCCCTTTTATGTCAAAAAAATTCCCTTTCTGTTCATTTCTTTAGCGAATTTTGTCTTTTTTATTATGATAGTATATAATTGTGACAAAAATGAGACAAAGGGGCATTTATTTGCATGAGTTCTTTTGATGAAAAAATTGAAAATTTATTACAGCAATCCGCTGTACAATACATAATTTATAAAAAAAATGAAGATACAGAACGGATGGAAAAACTTCATTTATTCGCCCGTAAACTGTTACAAAAGGAATATGTTATTGGATTTGCTGGTCATTTTTCAGCAGGGAAATCCAGTATGATCAATGCGTTATCAGGTGAAGACATATTAGCAGCAAGTCCTATTCCTACTAGTGCAAATATCGTCAAAGTGCATAAATCGGAAGAAGATTATGCCATTGTATATATGCATCATGAAAAACCGGTGAAATTTGAAGCAGGTTATGACTTTAAAACGGTTAAAGAGTTAAGTAAAAACGGTGAGCTCGTATCCCAAATTGAAATTGGCCATCGTGATTCCACATTACCTTTAGGGGTCACTGTAATGGACACCCCAGGAGTCGACTCTACCGATGATGCCCATGCCATGTCGACAGAGTCAGCACTCCATATTGCCGATGTCGTTTTCTATACGATGGATTATAACCATGTTCAATCCGAGTTGAATTTCCAATTTACAAAGCAATTAATGAAATACAATCCAAATGTATATTTAATTGTTAACCAAATAGATAAACATAAAGATTATGAACTTTCCTTTGAAGACTTTAAACAGTCCGTTCATCAATCCTTTGCAGCGTGGGGCGTTGAACCTAAAGGGATCTTTTTCACTTCATTGCGGGATTTTGAACATCCTCATAACGATTTTGAAACGGTGAAAAAAATCGTGATAGATTCGATGAAAGATTGGAAAGAACAGTTGATTGTTACCGCGGAAAATACTTTATTAAAATTACAAAATGAACATATCTATTATTTAGAGGAAGAAAAACAACAGTTATTGACCGAATCTGAAAATGTTTTAAGTGATGAAGAATGGGAAAATCATCAGGATATTTTGGAACAATACGAAAAATTAAAGCTTCAAACAGAATTATTTTCCATTGAAAATTGGAACGAATCCTTTAAAGAGAAAAGTAAAGAATTACTTTCGAATGCGGCTATTATCCCAGCTGACTTCCGCGAGAAATTACGGTTGTATCTTGAAAGTACTCAACAAGGATTTAAAGTGGGTGGTCTATTTTCTGCCAAGAAGAAAACGGAAGAAGAACGAAATCGCCGAATTCAAGACGTATACGAGCAATATAAAGTCATTTTACAATCCCAAATTATTGGCCATTTAAAAAATTTAATGAAACAATCATTAAAAGATGTTGGCGTATTGACAGATGAACGGGCTAGCAACATCGATTCGATGTCCTTTGATGTTCCATTTTCTTTAATTGAACAACAGGTTAAAAAGGATTCGTTAGTAACTGGTGATGCCGTTCTAAACTTTGCTAACCGAGTAGCGGAAGCAACGAAAAGATATTTCATTGAAGCAACGGAAATTTGGAGAGATCAACAAAAGGATGTATTGGCAGATGCCTCTAAACAACTTTCTGCCCCAGTAAAGGCAAAGTTAAAAGTGTTAGAAGAAAAAGTAGAAGCGATTCAATCGATAATAAAAGTTGATGAACAAAAACAGTTTGCTGAAAAAGAAATTAAAACTGCAACGAAAGATACGCGTAATGGAGCATCAAACCAATACAAAGCATGGCAGGAGAGTTATGAGCAGTCATTGAAAGACATTCGACCATTCGATCCTTCAATGCTCGTTGTTAAGGAGTCCAAAACGGAAGAAGAAACGGATTCAGTACAACAAACAGCCCATTATAATGAAAAAAGCGGTGAAGTCATTCAAGCTGCGATTCGAACAGCCAATGCAGTGAAAAAAGTTGACGGCTTTGAAGAAGTTGCTCAATTTTTAATGAAGAAGGTTGAACGTTTAGAGAAAAAGGATTTTACAATCGCCTTATTCGGTGCATTTAGTGCGGGTAAATCGAGTTTCTCCAATGCGTTAATGGGGGCTAAAGTATTACCTGTGTCACCAAATCCAACGACAGCGGCGATTAATAAAATTCGCCCTGTAACGAATGAACATCTTCATGAAACGGCAGATGTTCAATTGAAAACAGCAGAACAGTTACTAGAAGATATCCGTAGTTCTTATGAAGCTATCGGTATGTCGATTCATTCTTTACAAGAAGCATTTGAACGGGCAGAAGAAGGCGTTGCAGTACAATTAACCGATGAACGTCTTAATGTACACAAATCTTTTATCCGTGCTTTTGCCCACGGTTTCAAAACGTACGAATCCCAATTAGGTCAAACTTTACGTGTAGACCGGGAAGAGTTCGAGCGTTTTGTTGCGGAAGAGAGTCGTTCATGCTTTGTTGATAATATTGATTTTTATTATGATAGTCCATTAACTCGTATGGGTGTTACCCTTGTTGATACACCAGGAGCAGACTCGATAAATGCTCGCCATACGGGAGTAGCCTTTGACTATATTCGTAATGCAGATGCTATTTTGTTCATTACGTATTACAATCATGCCTTTGCAAAAGCTGACCGGGAGTTTTTAATTCAATTAGGTCGTGTGAAGGATGCCTTTGAATTAGATAAAATGTTCTTTATTGTAAACGCCATTGATCTTGCTTCTACGAAAGAAGAAGAAGAGGACGTAAAAAATTATGTTAAAACAGAACTTCAACGATTTGGCATTCGATTCCCTAAATTATTTGGTGTTTCAAGTTTACTTGCCTTAAAGGAAAAAGTGGAAGGTACCGATCTCCATTCAGGTATGGAACCGTTTGAAGAATCGTTCCATCACTTCTTAAATGAAGAATTGGCCTCTATTGCGGTACAAGCATTGCACGAGGAAGTTGAAAAAACACAGCAACGACTATTTGACTTAATTGCTCAGACGGAAGAAAATTTAAAGCGAAAAGATGAGCGATTAAAAGAATTAGAAGAGCTGGAACAGCATATAGAAAAAACGTATAGTAGTGCTTCTACTAGCATGTTAAAAAGCGATATGAAGCAAGAGTTGGATGAACTTCTTTACTACGTTATGCAACGCGTTTATTATCGATATCCTGATTTCTTTAGAGAAGCGTACAATCCTTCAGCATTTTCATCTAAACCAGCACAAGCTGCGCTAGAACAAGCGTTAAAGGAGACGATCCATGCTCTAAGATTTGATTTTGCCCAAGAACTACGGGTGACAAATTTCCGTTTAGCCCAATTTATACAAAAACGTATTCAAGAACGATTCAAAGATGAAGTAAGGTCATTAAAAGAGTTAAACCCAAGCTTCTCCTTTATTTCCTTTGAGTCCGAAGAACCAAGTTTGTTAGATTTTAAAGGACCGTTTGACGACGAGAAAAAATATGCATCGGTAAAATCTTACTTTAAAAATGCAAAATCCTTCTTTGAGAAAAATGAGAAGGAACAATTGAAAGCAGCTTTAGAGGAGTTAACGAAACCAGATGCGCAAAGTTACTTAGATTATGAAAAAGAACAAATTTTGCAATGGGCTGCCCAATTAATTGATTTAAAAACGAAGGAATTAAACGATCATTTATTGAAACAAGCGTTAAATCAAATTGAAACAGAACGTCTATTACTACAAGAAGAAAGCCGATTAGCGTCTTGGAAAACGATTTATTCGGAATTACAAAAGACGGAGGTAAAGTAGATGGGGAATGTGTTTATTGATGCTTCAAAGGTTACAAAGGGACGATTTATCGATACGCGTTTTAATTTGCAAGATAAACTTTGGGGGCAAAAGGTGTTTGAACAGGCTCATATAGAGGGGGCGCTTTTCTGGGATTTAGAACGGGATTTATCCGATATGATAAAAACAGAAGGGCGTCATCCGATGCCGTCAAAAGAAAAACTACAAAATTTATTTGAAACATCTGGGTTAAATTATGAAGATACCATTTATGTTTATGACCAAGGCGGTGCTCCCTTTGCTGCCCGGGCATGGTGGATGTTAAAATATGCAAATTTCCCAAATGTTTTTATTGTAAATGGGGGCTATGATGCCTTAATTGAAGCAGGTTGGCAATCATCAGCGGAAGTTTCTGTTTTTCCACCGACGCAGCTTTCAATTACTTGGAACGATTCCATCTATGCAACAAGACAAGATGTGAAAAGGATCGTAGATGGTGTTGACAAAGCGATTCTTTTAGACGCGCGGGCGAGGGTGCGTTATTTAGGCGAAACAGAGACGATTGATAAAGTAGCTGGCCATATTCCGACTGCGAAAAATTTTGACTGGGAACAGTTGAAAGAAGGAACATTCCTTCGTGGGAACGAATTATTACAACAGCAAGTACAAAAGGATGAACAAATTGTAGTTTATTGTGGTTCGGGGGTAACGGCATCACCTTTATATGCCGTGTTAGCTGATTTAGGATACGATGACTTAAAGTTATATGTCGGTAGTTACAGTGACTGGATTACACAATACGATATTGAAACGGGTGACAATAACTAAGTTCTTATTGGACAAATCATCTTTATGAAGCGTTGTACAATTATGTCGCTTATTAAAAAGGAGAAATGACATTTTGAAAGTAATTTTAGAATTAATTCGAATTTTAGTGATATCATTCATTCTCGGAAGTATAATGAGTGCCATGATGACTATTATTTATCGATTATTTTCTGTAGATATTACGAATACAAATGGTGTTTTTTTAGTCGGAATAGCCATTTTCATATTGCTCTTCGTATTGTATAGAAATAAACTTCAATTTTCAGGTTTTTATGATGGGGAAGGGAAAATAAAACTTTCCAAAAAGGTAAGTTGTTCTCTTATCTCCCTTTCTGTTTTCCTATTTATCATGGCGCCTTTTATTCAGTAGGTTATCGAACGTGTAAATGAATAGCACAATTTTTATTCAACAGCACTCTTTGTTAAAGAGTGCTGTTTTTTATGGTTATTTAAATAAAATGACCACAACATTTTGGATTAAATGGAAAAAATGCATCATTCTAAATAAATAATAGGCATGAAGTCTGACTGTAATATGTGACGAAATTGTGAACTGATGGGTTGCTTTTGTGAAATTTTGAACAGAAGACATTGTGAAAGATTTCATATTACGATTGAAAAAGTAATACGTGTTTTATTTCACACAATGGCATTCAACGAAATAGAGTTTTATAAAAAGTAAGGGGTTGCAAATATTATATTAATAAAATAAAAATATTGAAAAATACGTTTGAAATTGTGGTTGTGAAAAAATGAGTAAATGGCATAAATGTTGCAATAATAACGTTTTGTCAATTTGATTTGTAATTTTTCGCTATTTTTTGTTGACTCTGTTTTGTTAAAGCGATATTATTCAAAACTATATAAACCAAATTGGAATTTGGAAAGGGTGGGTATTTTGGATTTAATGAAAAAATCAATTGAAATGCACGGTCAACATAAGGGGAAAATGGAGATTGTTTCGAAAGTACCTTTGAAGGATACGTACGATTTAAGTTTAGCTTATTCACCAGGGGTTGCAGCACCATGTTTAGCAATCCAACAAGATCCGTCCACTGTATATGACTACACAATGAAAGGAAATCTTGTAGCGGTTGTAACAGATGGTACAGCAGTATTAGGATTAGGTGATATCGGACCAGAGGCTGCATTACCGGTTATGGAAGGAAAAGCATTGTTGCTAAAAAGGTTTAGTAATGTAGATGCAGTACCAATTTGCTTAAATACAAAGGATGTTGATGAAATTGTTCAAACGGTAAAATTAATTGCTCCAACTTTTGGTGCAATTAACTTAGAAGATATTTCAGCTCCTCGCTGTTTTGAAATTGAAGAACGGTTACGGAATGAATGTAATATTCCAGTATTCCATGATGATCAACACGGAACAGCAATTGTGGTAGGTGCTGGTTTGTTGAATGCAATGAAGTTAGTGGGCAAAAAAATGGATCATATGAAAATTGTCATTAATGGGGCAGGAGCTGCTGGAATTGCTATTTTACGTATTTTATTACATTTAGGATTTAACAATGTTGTTATTTGTGATACGAAGGGTATTATTTATAGTGGTCGACCAACTGGAATGAATCCAATGAAAGATAAAATTGCCCATTTAACAAATCCTGAAAATTTACAAGGTAGTCTTAGTGATGCATTAATTGGAGCGGATGTATTTATTGGTGTTTCTGTAGCTAATTTATTGACGAAAGAGCATATACAATCAATGAAGTCTGATTCCATCGTATTTGCCTTGGCAAATCCAAATCCAGAAATCACCTATGAAAATGCAAAGGCTTGGGGGGTTCGTGTTATTGGAACAGGACGTTCAGATTATCCAAATCAAGTAAATAATATGTTAGCTTTCCCAGGAATATTTAGAGGTGCTTTAGATGTAAGAGCTACGGCGATTAATGAAGAAATGAAGTTAGCTGCAGTAGAAGCAATTGCTTCATTAGTATCAGATGAAGAGTTAAGTGAAGACTTTATTATTCCAAAATCGATGGATGAACGGGTAGCTCAAGTGGTAGCAAAAGCGGTTGGAAAAACAGCTATTCAAACCGGTGTATCTATTTTATATAAACAGTCATTAAATAGCGAATTAGTAATTTAAAAAAAGGGCTACATGATCTATTTTTTCAAATAGATCAGTGTAGTCCTTTTCCTCTTATGCCTTTGTTTCTTCTACTATTTCATTTGTTAATTGTTCAAGCTGGTCTATTAAAGAACCGATAAATGCGATTGTATCTTTTAATGGTTGATCTGTCGTAATATCGACTCCTGCCATTTTAGCAAGTTCTACTGGAGTTTTTGTTCCACCAGTTTTCAATACATTGATCCAATCTTGTACAGCTGTCTCTCCTTCTTGAAGAATGCGCTGAGAAACTTGAGTAGCGATAGTTAGTCCAGCTGAGTAAGTGTATGGATATAAGCCCATATAATAATGTGGTTGGCGCATCCAAGTAAGCTCTGCACCTTCAGTAATTTCAACAGCGTCTCCCCAGAAATCTTCTAATACGTTGCGTTTAATTTGATTTAAAATCGATGCATTTACACTACCACCTTCATCGATGATTTCGTAAACTTTACGTTGGTAAGCAGCCTCAAGTAAATGGGTAACGAAATTATGATAGTAAGTACGGGCAATAATTGTTGAAATAACCCAACGTTTAAAGCGAGGATCATTTGAATTTGCAAGTAAATGATTGGCCATTAACATTTCATTCATTGTAGATGGTGCTTCGATAAAGTATAAAGATGGTCTTGAATTGAAAATGTTTTGTTCGCCATGGGCTAAATAGAAATGGCCCGCATGACCTAATTCGTGGGCTAAGACAAACACTTCGTTCATACGGCTCGTCCATGAAATTAAAATGTATGGATGATACCCATATGGGCTTGAACAGAAGGCACCCGTTGACTTTCCTTGATTTTGAGCAAAGTCAATCCAACGCTCATCAAAGGCACGGTTTAACATGTTTTGATAATCTTCCCCCATAACGGCTAAACCGTCGAGCATATATTGGCGCGATTCTTCAATTGAAATTTTTGGTTCATATGTCGGGTCTAAAGAAATTTTTAAATCTGCAAACGTCATTTTCTCTAATCCATGTACTTTTTGTAATAGCTTTGCATAACGACGCATATGTGGAGCTAACTCTGTTGTAATTAAATCAATTTGGCGATTATAAAGTTCGCGGTCAACCTTTTGATCAAAAAGGAGGGCATCAAAAACGGAATCGAAACCACGCAAATCAGCATCTGTTTTTTCAATTTTTAAATGGTTGTCATACGTTTTAGCTGTCGTATGTTGATAATCACGTAACTTAGTAGAGAAGGCTTCAAATGCAGCGCGGCGAATGGCTGTATCACTTTCTAATTCCCAATCTCCTTCAAAGGAATTGTAGCTAAGTGGATAACTTTCCCCATTTACTTCGAAATTATCAAACTTCATATCTACTAATTTCGTCGTATTATATAGTTCATAAGGTCCGTCAAAGGTAGAACCGAAAGCGGCTAAAGCTTTTTCTGCTTCTGGATGCAATTGATAAGGTTTTTGACGTAACACGTCATCAATGTAATGTTCAAATTGAGGTGCTAACTTTTTAGCCTCCATTAAAACGTCTTCATTCAATTGAAGAAGTTCACTTGTAATGAAAGAAAGTTGAGCGCGAACTTTTGAATAATTTTGCCCTACTTTAGCTGAACGCATTTGTGCTTCATCATTTGTTTGATCTTCACTTAATGAAAGACTTGCATAGGTTGAAATAGGGACCATTTTTTCATATAAATTTTGGTAAGCTGTTAGAACTAAGGTAACTTTTTTTGCACTATCGATTTTCCCTTTAAATTCTTCTTCAATTTGATTGGATACTTTTAGAACGTTTTTCATTGCTTCTTCAAAGGCTTGTTCTGTTTCGAAAAGATGGGATAGATCCCAAGTTTCTTCTAATTTAACTTCGCTTCTTTTTAACATTCCTTTTCCTCCCTTATTCCGGTAGTCGAAATAAATTGTACCATAAACTTTTCAATATGAATATCTATTGAGCGAAAATTCGAACATTTAATTTGTTAATTTAGATAGAATATAATGTAAGGAATCAATGTAAAATGATTTATTATAGGAGGGGATTAGAGATTTTACAATTACTAATTGATGCTGATGCATGTCCAGTTATTGATTTAGCGCTAACTGTCGCATCTCAATACGATATTAAACCGATTTTATTCTGTGATACTTCCCATCGGATTGAAAGGGAAAATGCGATGACAATTATAGTACCAAAAGGACCGGATTCCGTAGACTTTAAATTGGTAAACGCAATCAATAAACATGATATTGTTATTACTCAAGACTATGGCCTTGCAGCAATGTGTATAGCTAAGGGTGCCTTTGTTGTTGATCAAAACGGTCGAGAAATGACGTCAGAAAATATTGATCAGTTGCTTGCTATCCGTTATGAAAATGCAAAATTAAGGCGTGCAGGTGGAAGAACAAAAGGACCGAAAAAAAGGACAGAACAAAATAATTTAAACTTTAAAAATTCCTTTCAACGAATATGTGAAAAAGCTGTATTAGTAAAGGGGGAAGGAAATCGGTGAGGGAAAATAAACAAATAAATCAATTATATCAACAACATCCTTTACTGAAGAAAATCGCTTCTCTGAAAAAGGTTTTGTGGCTTAATCCGTTTGAAGCCCGTGATAAAAAAGTAGAATCTTTTTCTTTTCATAAAGTATTAGATGCAGAACAAAGGCTTAAACGCTTTTCGTCTTATTTAAAAATAGCCTTTCCTGAAACTGAATACTGTAACGGTATTATTGAATCGGATATTAAAAACATATCGAATTTTAGACATTGGTTACAAAAGAGTGGTGATGTTAGCATACAGGGGAAACTATTGTTAAAGTGTGACCATGCCTTACCTATTTCTGGCTCGATTAAAGCGAGAGGTGGTATTTACGAAGTATTAAAATTTGCCGAACAACTTGCTTTAGAAAATCAAATGATTCGTCTAGAAGATGATTATTCCATTTTTCATTCTGAATCTTTCCGAACATTTTTTAACCAGTATAAAATCGCAGTCGGTTCAACTGGGAACTTAGGGTTAAGCATCGGTATTATAGGAGCGAAGCTAGGCTTCCAAGTAACCGTACATATGTCTGCTGATGCGAAGGAATGGAAAAAACAATTACTTCGTCAAAAAGGTGTAGAAGTCATTGAATATATGTCTGATTATAGTAAAGCAGTGGAACAAGGTAGAAAACAAGCAGAGCTAGATCTAAAGTGTCATTTTATCGACGATGAAAATTCACAGGATTTATTTGCTGGTTATGCCGTTGCAGCCTTAAGGTTAGAAAAACAATTAGCGGATGCTAATATTAAAGTCGATGCAAATCATCCCCTATTTGTTTATATACCTTGTGGAGTAGGGGGAGGTCCTGGTGGAGTTGCCTATGGATTAAAGCAACTTTATGGGGAACATGTACATATATTTTTTGGTGAACCACTGCAATCTCCTTGTATGTTAATCGGTATGATGACAGGTTTACATGATGAAATCTCTGTTGCTGACATTGGTCTAACGAATAAAACCGAAGCAGATGGATTAGCAGTAGGAAGGGCTTCGAAATTTGTTGGGAAAGTAATGGAGCCAATCATTAGCGGTTGCTATACTGTGGATGAATCTTTCTTATTTCAAAGCTTACGACGGTTAAATGAAATGGAACAAATTTTTGCAGAACCTTCTGCCCATGCAGGGATTTACGGTCCCATCGCCTTATTTAAAAATGGGCAGCAATATATCGAACGTAATCAATTATCCGATAAAATGGAACAAGCGACCCATCTTATTTGGTCAACTGGTGGTAATATGGTGCCGATAGATCAAAGACAACAATATTTACAAAACAGCAATTAAAAAAATGCCCTAAACGTTTACGTCTAGGGCATTTTAATTAGTCAGCTTGAACTTCTTTTACAGTTCGTTCTACTTCTTCTCTTGTCATTTTTTCTTGGCCATTTTTCATTGCCTTTAACGTTTTATGGGCTAATGCAAGGGGCAGTCGGCAGAACAAAAGAATAGATCGTTTATGAATATCTTTCATATATAAATCGGCTTTTTCTAAATTTTCTTCAGCATATGCAAATAAATCATTACGTGTCCAACCTTCTGGAACGAAGCTTACACCCCGCTCTTCCATATCTTCCTGTTGGTTACGTAAAATGTTTACTAATTGTAGACCGCGACCGTATCCAATAGCTAATTCCCGATCCGTTTTTATCCCTGCATTCCATTCCCAAAGTTCTGAAAGCATGACGCCTACTAGTCCAGCTACATAATATGTATATTCATCTAAGTCTTCTTTCGTACGAACTTGGAAATTAGATTTAGACCATTTCCCCATGCCATCTGCCATTTCACTCGTTGCATCTTTTACGATTTGTTCAGCTCCTGCGGGAATTAAACGAATCCAATCGGCAAGTCGTAAAGTAACCTCGGGCATAAAATCTTTTACAGGACGAAGAATTTCTAAATATTTTTCCTCATTAAAAGTTTTCTCTTTTAACAAGACACTAACATCTGCCAACATGGCGTATTTTAATTCGTTTGATACTTCTGCATGTTCATTATCTTCAATTTCATCGATTGCACGCATCATTAAATAAGCAGTAGCAACAGCCGTTTTCAACTCTTTTTGTAAAAATGTAATTGGAATATAAAAAGTCCGACTCGTTTCCTTTAATACTCGCATTGCATCTTTTAGGAGTTCTTTGTCATTCATTCACATGTTCCTCCGTTCATCACATACATCTATATTATGTTACATTAAATTTCTTCAATTGAGAAATAGAAACTCTAATTTTTTACATGAAATTAATTTCTGTATGATAACGTTTCTCCAATTAAAAGTTATTATATTCTACTTTTATAGGTGTTATAATGTCTTTGTGACATTGTTATGTCAGTATTATAAAATTTCGTTACAATAAATAATAGAAATTACAAGAGAGAAGCAATATTAATATTGAAATAGATAATGGGATTTTAAATATATCAATATAGTATAACATCGTTATTTATCTTTCCATATGTGCTCAATTGTGTTTCTCTAACAGTTAAAGGTGGAATGATGGTGCGTAAAAATACTTACATTTTTGTCGATGTAGAGGCTACATTAATCCGTGGCAAACAACACATTATTGAAATCGGTGCAATTAAATGGTTGCCAGATGGAACGATTGAACGTTTTTCGCAGCTAATTCAACCGTATAAATTTAAAAAGTTAAACTCCCATATTCAAAAACTAACAGGCATTACGACGGGACAAATATTAAATGCTCCCTCATTTAAAAAGGTCATGCCTAAATTCATCCAGTGGTGTGAAGGAAATTCGGTTATCGTAACCTTCGGTGAATTTGATCGAAAAGTTTTAGAGGAGGAGCTAATACGAAATCATATGGATGTTCGTTTTTTATATCCAATTGTTGATTTTCAACAAAAATATATGATTGAATTTCAACTGAAAGAGCAACCAAGTCTAAAAAAATTATTAGAGACATATGACATTACTTCAGATATAAACCATCGTGCTTTAGCTGATGCGATTAGTTTATTTCAAGTTTTTAAAGAGGTAAATGGTGAAGAACTAATTGAAAAACATAAAACCGATGAGTTTGGTTTAATATTAAGTGAATTTCGACAACAGGAAGAAATGTATGAACTTTATCTTTCATATATCTCAGGTCGAGTATGGCCAACTTTTATAGATGTGCAATCTGTTAAAACAATTCATAAACAACTATTTTTTGATATAAAAGAAGAACAAAGGGAATTGGAAGACGGGGAAATCGAAACGATTCATCGTACAATTATCCAACCAAATGCTGAGGTCGAAACTTTTTTAAAAATGGTTATGGAAGATATACAGGATAAAGTATTAATTACTCGCAGTGGTTTAAAACAACTAGGGAAAATTAATCGGCTACATCATGTTGTATTTCCAAAAACAGAAGTTATGACGTTACAACATTTACTTCAAAAAGAAGAGGCTGTAAATGAATTTACGATTAGTCAGTTAACTGTTACAACTTATGAAATGAAACTTCAACAGTTGATAGGGAAATATGAAAAAGAAATTATAGCAGAATTTGAGAAAAGAAATTTATTTGTAAAAGAAAAAGTGGATATATAAACTAGTGCCTAGAGGTTTTTTCTTAAAAATCCAATTTTGTAAAATCATTGAATTGAAATAAGATAAAATCATTGCACAATAGTAATAAGACAGTTAAAGTTTAAAAAGGGAGAAAATAAAGGAGAACTTTTATGCAAAATGTAATTGGTATTGATGCAGGGGGAACTTTAACAAAATTAGCTTATATTAATGAGCAAAATGAAATGGATTTTGAAATATTTCCGTCCAATGATTTTTCAAAAGTAAAAAATTGGCTTGAAAATCATCCTCATATAGAAGAAATTGGGTTAACGGGTGGCCGTACAAAACAATTATTGAACGTGTTAAAAACAATGAAATCCATTCAATATTTAGTTGAGTTTGAAGCTACTTTCAAAGGTGTTAAATATTTATTAAATAAAAATGGGTATGACATTGAAAATGCCATTATTTCAAACATTGGTACAGGTACTTCTATCCACTATATGGAAGGTTATAGCCATATTCGAGTCGGAGGTACGGGCATTGGTGGAGGTACATTAACGGGCCTTTCAACGATTATGACCGGTGTTTCGGATTTCAATGAAATTACTTCAAATGCAGCTTTAGGTAGTCGGGAAAATATTGATTTGTTTGTAAAAGATATTTTCCAAGGAATGGAGCCCCCTATTGAAGGACATTTAACAGCAAGTAATTTTGGGAATGTTAGTATTTTAAAAGATACGAAATATGAAACAAATGACTTATTAGCGACTATTCAAGGGTTAGTCGGAGAAGTGATTACGACGTTGAGCATTCAATTTGCTGAAGAGAAAAAAGCAAATGAAATTATTTATATCGGGTCAACTTTAACGAATAATGATCATTTAAAAGAAGTTATTTCCAACTATACAATATTGAAAAAACATAAACCTGTTTTTTTAGATGATTGTGGTTTTACAGGTGCTATTGGTGCTTTATTAAACAAAGTAGAACAGTCCCATATTACACAACCTTAATTGAAAAGGCTTTTAAGCAACTTTTACTTGCTTGAAAGCCTTTTAACCTGTTCATTTTAGCTTGATTTGCATAGCATATACAAAAAACAGTTTTTCATGAATCGTTTATTGAAGGTGGAAAATTGAACATAATAAGATGACAATTATTTTGCCTTTAAAATGGCTTCGCGGGCTAAAGCATCTGCTGCTTTATTTTCGTTATCTGGAATCCATTTGATAAAAAATAAGTCAAATTGTTCTGATAGCTGAAGGGATTTTTCTAAAAATGGTTTATATTGCTCATTTTTCACATATTGTTTTTCAATAGAAGATACAACAATTTTTGAATCGGACCGAACGGAAATAAAGGAAGAACCTAATTTCAATGCTTCTTCTAACCCACGTTGTAAGGCAGTAAATTCAGCAATGTGATTATTTGTTTCACCGATGTATTCACTTATTTTAATGTGATGACCTTCACCTTTTATAAAGATGCCAATGCCACTTGGTCCCGGATTTCCAGCACTAGCACCGTCGATATAAACTTCTAACAAACTATCCCTACTTTTTCATCATTATTTTGAACATATTATAACTTACTTTTAGGGAATTTTAAAAAATTATTAGTAATGATGAAAGTAGCCTTCACTTTGACAAATGAAAAATGATAGTAGTAAAATAGGAAAACGTTGTGTAAAGGGGGAGTATTGTGAATAAAAATACTGTAATAAAAGATATTGATGAATTAACCGATACTTATTGCAACGATTGTCCAATTAAACGGGATTTACGCAATAAGAGGGGAAAATCAGGTGCACATCGTTTTTGTATTGAACAATGTTCTGTTGGGGAACAATTACAATTTTTAGGGAATGAATTAATGAAAATTTATGAGAAGAAGTAAAGTTGGGGAACAATAATGAAACTTTCTTTTCATTTATATACATGTAAATAAATTTTTCAATTAGAGGTCGTCTCCGAAAATTGGGGACGATTTTTTGTTGATGGTTGGGATCGAGATACAAAAAAGTCCTATAGGTTTCTATCCATCCTATAGGACCAATTCGTCTCGAATTAAATGAGCACTGTATTATATTCAAGAAGTTCTTGATAATATTTATTTAATGAAGAGGAAGATACGCCGAAGTATTCAGCAATTTCTTTTATCGTAAATGTTGTGCCATGGAAAAGATCCTTTTCTTGTCCGAAGCGAATAGCACCCGCTGCAATTGCCGCAGCTTTTCTAGCTTTTGGTTTTTTAACAACTAAATAATCCTCCAATTGTTCTAATAATTGGTTCGCTTCAATTTGACGTTCCTCTAAAAATTGTTTCGCTTGTTCCACGACTTCGATTTCGAAAGAAGTATATTCTTCGCCGCTATACCCTGAAGCAACGAGATTCGTCCAAAATTGTAGATGGTTATTTTGTAAAAATTGCTCAACTGTTCCGTTCGATTGATCATATGTTTTTGCAAAGCTTTCAAAGGCTTGTTTATAATTTGTTGGGAAGAAAATCAATGTCGACACCGCTAAGTAATGGTTCTCTTTTTTTGAACCATCTGGTAGTAAAAAGGCGAAAACTTGCATTCCTTCCGGTATAACGCGGTTTGATTCACGACGAATAAAAATAGGTTCATTTGTAATCGATCCTACCGCTTTAAAATATCGTTCCTCTACAGCTTCTACTTCTCCGATAAACATTTTCGGCTGTTGCCATTGATTCAATAACTCCACAATCGCTGGACGAATCGTTTTCTTCATCGTACGTTTAATATAATTTGTCCAAATATCTAATCGTTTATGGAAGAAGAAGTCGTCAAGGGCGACCGCTTCGATTAACTCACGCTGTAGGTGGGTTTCTAATTGGGGCGACCATTCTTTTACAATATCTAAGTAATCTTTTACATCTTTTCTTTCGGGATATATGTTATAAAAAGTTTGAAGAACTTGTTCTATTTCTTCTAAAAACACTTGTTCGGTAGTAACTTGTTCTTTACCTTCACAACACTTTTTGTATTTTTTTCCACTTCCACATGGACATGGGTCGTTACGTCCTACCATACGAACACTTCCTTTTCTTAAAATCTAGTTGAATAGTTACATGGTTTAGTAATTTTATATTTATTACTATGCATTCATAATAATATCGAAAATTACTATCCGATGAAAAATGAAAGTTTATTTTAAACTATTTGAAATATCGGACTTATTATTATTTATATGTTTTATATGGAAAAAATAGAATTAAAATCTATTAAATTGAATCAAATAATAGATTTTCTTTGTGTTTATTAATATAAAACCGAAATATATCTTATAGGCAACGATTCATATATAATGGCAATATAGTAAATGATAAAATCAATATAATAACTACAATAAAATTAGGTGATACGGTTGAAAACATTACAAGGTAAGAAAGTGTTAATTACAAGTGGTGGTACATTAGAAAAATGGGATCGGGTGCGTGGACATACAAATTTATCCAAAGGAACGATGGGTTGTTTTCTTGCAGAAGAAGCTTTAGCGGCAGGGGCAGAAGTTATTTATATGCACGGCTATTTTGCTAATCTCCCCCAACATGTATCGGAAATGAGAACAGTTTTATTTGAAGGGATAGAAGATTTAGCTGAAAAAATAAAATCAATTGTTCAAGGGGAAGTCATTGATTTCGTTATTATGGCTGCTGCTGGTTCCGATTGGGTAATCGATAAAGTATATGACCAATCCGGCAATTTGTTAGAAGAAAAGGGGAAAATGCCCTCAGATGAACCACCAATTATTCATTTTAAAAAAGCACCAAAAGTATTAGGTCAAATTAAAGGTTGGTCGCCGAACACAACATTAATTGGTTTTAAATTAGAGGCAACGGATGATGTTGATTATTTAATCGAGCGAGCTAAGTTAAGAATGGAATCTTCCAATGCAGAATATATGGTTGCCAACAGTTCTAACTCTCTTTATGGAGTAGAAGAACCCCACTTTATCATCTCAAAAGAGGGGGAAGTATTAAAAGTTGAGGGAAAAGAAAAAACAGCTAAAAAGCTAATTGAATTATTAGCGGACAATTAACTTTTATAGACTAGTATTTCTAGTCTATTTTATCATTTGATTTCAGAAATTTCTGTGTATATTCTAAAATAAAATCTTTGAAAGGACGGATACAATGTCATTACAAAGCGTAAAAGAACATTTAGAGAAATTTCATCGTGCACAAGATATTTTAGTATTTGATAAAATTAGTGCGACGGTGGAACAGGCTGCCGAAGCATTAAATGTTCATCCTGCCAGAATCGCCAAAACATTATCTTTTAAAGATAAAGAGGGAAATGGCTTATTAATTGTTACTGCAGGCGATGCGAAGATTGATAATCAAAAATTTCGGAATCAATTTAATATGAAGGCTAAAATGTTGAATGCCGATGAAGTAGAGGAGCAAACGGGACATCCGGTTGGCGGTGTATGTCCTTTTGGATTGGCTAAGGATTTGAAAGTGTATTTAGATCAATCTTTACAACGATTTTCTACGGTTTTCCCAGCATGTGGTCATGATCATTCCGCAATCGAGTTAACTTGCCATGAATTAGAAGAATATTCGAGCACTATTGCTTGGGTAGATGTAAGTAAAGGGTGGGATCAAGATGTAAGTGAGGCCGGTACTGAGGAAAAGACGTCAATTTCATTTTATTGATATGGAAAGGAGTTCGTTATGTACTTATTAGATCATATTGTACATTTTGTAGAAAAACCTGAATATCTTATCGATCAAACGAAGGAAATCGGGCTTTATACAGTTAATGGCGGTAAACATGAAATGTGGGGAACTTATAACACGTTATGTTACTTTGGGTTAACGTACATAGAATTCATCGGGATCTTTAATAACGAGTTATTTGAGAGGGCGGCGGAAGAACCTTACACCTTACATGAAACTTATAAAAAGAGTAATAGGAGCAATGGCTTCACACGTATGGCGCTACGAACAAATTCCATTGAAGAAGACGCTCTTCGGTTAAGACAAGTAGGGTTAGTCGTTTGTGGACCGGAAACCTTCTCAAGGACACGTCCTGATGGTTCGGTTTTAACTTGGAAACTATTACATATAGGTGAAGAAAACACGATAGTAGAATGGCCGTTTTTAATCCAATGGGAAGAAACGGATGAGGCTCGTTTGGATGATTTAGTTAAAAGGGGTACTATCGGAAACCACCCTTTAGGCGATCTTCGCATATCAGAAGTAGTCTATCAGGTGGAAGATTTACAAATCCCACAAAAATGGGCGGACGTTTTCGGATTTGCTATCGAAAAAAATGATTCATGCATTACATTACGAACGTCTAATTGTAACTTTACTTTTTATGAAAACCTCCAGGAAGAAGGGGAACGCAACAATATTGATCAAGTTGTCATTTCAGGTGCTATAGAAGAAAAGATGGTTCAATTAGAGTGCGGGTTGTACAAATTTACGAAGTGAGTATGAGGGCTTCACTTATAGCAGGTGTTTATTAAAAGGGGTTATGTGTCATGATTAACGCTATTTTTTTGTTTATTTGCATGGTTTTTGTTACGTTTATCGTAGTAATTTTTACTTTATTATCAGGTGAAATATATTATATAGGATTGATTGTTGTTGTTGCTTGTATACTTTACTTACTGTTTGTTTTTTTTATGTCTCATTTTTTCAAGACGAAAAAAAGGAAAAGGGTATTTATATCGATTTCAATAATCGCTATTATCATTGCATCTATTCAACCAATCTACCGTGCATATGATAGTTCAAAAATCATTGGAAATATGGAAGTTGATATCTATCAATATATACCGTTCTCTGAAAACGGAAGAATAGCAACGTTAGAGGAGGAATCATCTTTCAAAGTAACAGATGACTTACCGAAAATTGATGGAGCTACTGCTCTTTATCCTTTGTATTCTGCCTTCGTACAAGCTACATTTCCTAAAAAAGACTATGACCCTTATTTCAGTGAAGTGATGGTCAATCAAACCCCTAATGCTTACGAGAAATTATTTAATGGAGAAGTAGACATGATTTTTGTCGCTGCTCCATCTGATTCCCAGAAAAAAGTAGCGAAGAATAAGGGACTTGAACTTGAAATGACGCCAATTGGTCGCGAAGCGTTTGTGTTTTTTGTGAATCAAAAGAATCAAATCAACGGATTGACTATAGATCAAATAAAAGATATTTATTCGGGTAAAGTGAAAAATTGGGAAGATGTTGGAGGAAAGAATGATTCGATACGAGCATTTCAACGTCCTGAAGATAGTGGTTCCCAATCGGCGTTGCAACGTTTAATGGGTGATAAGGCCATTATGGAGGCACCAACAGAAAATGTTGCTTCTGGCATGGGAGACATTATTGAAGAGGTTGCTAACTATAGAAATTATGATAATGCAATTGGCTATACTTTCCGTTTTTATGTGAAGGAAATGGTTAAGAATGACCAAATTAAATTGTTAGAAATTGATGGCATAGCACCGACAAAAGAAACGATTCAAAATGGAACTTATCCCCTTTCAACAGAATTTTATATTGTAACAGCTGGTACTGATAATCCAAATGTAGAACCATTTATTGAATGGATTTTATCCTCACAGGGACAAGAAATTTTAGAAAAAACTGGGTTTGTGCCTGTACGTTAAAGTGAAGCGTAGAGTTGAATTAAAATAAAATTGGTGAGAAGAGCATGGGTATCCATGCTCTTTTACTAATTAAAAATTCAATTGATAAATTTTGCTTGGCCGTCCTTTTGCTTTTGTAACTTTATTTGTTATGGAAGTCGCATAGTTCGTTTCTTCTAGTCGTTTTAACAATCGATTGGCAGTGCGAATGGAAACAGATAAATGGATACTCAAATCTTCAGCTGTTATCGCCTCGCGTTTCAGCTTGTAAACTAAACTATAAATTTTTTGTAAATGGAGAAGGGATATATTCGTATCTTCCGCAATTTTTACTAATTTTTCGTTATCAAAATCGTTCATCGTAGCAGTAGCATTGCCATCCAGTGGTCCGATTAGTTGATTTTCTTTCGTTAAAATATAAGCCTCTGTAAGTGAACCAGTACAATAGGTTGCTGCCTTCTCTGCTTGTATTCTTGCCTCTTGTAATGTTTTACCGATTCCCCAACCAATTTTTACTTTGAAGGACAATTGATTTCTTAAAAACTCAACAAGGGAACACATTTCTTGATGATTTGTTATCAATAAAAAGTCTTTGTAGTTCGTTATTAATTCGTAGTGGATAGCACTTCTATATGTAATTAATGAAATTCCTAATTTTCGATTAAAGTCTAAAATTGCTTTGTAAAGAGCAATTTGCCTGTATTCAATTTCAGTAGGATCATTTTGAGACATGGAAAATTCTAAAAATCCTGCAACGACTTGACTGTTCATTAAATCAGCTACTTCTATTTCTTTTAACAATTCTAAAATGGTCGACTTCATACTTTCTAAAGTAGGTGTGACAAGAATAAGATTTATATTTTGATCATCAAAAAAGGAATGTAAATTCGTTAACCGAGTCAAAGAGAAACGAATTTTTTGTTCCTCCCAAAGTTTTGAATGGGCTTCATAGACGACATCGTACGCATTCGGATGTCCAAAAACTTCCACCGTATCCCCAAGTAAGTAGGGGAAATCTTCTGGCGATATAATTTCCTTTAATCTTAAATAATTATTCTCTTTATATAAAAAATCAATGATGCAATGTTTAAAAGAGAAATCCGGATATTTATATTGGATTTCTGCGATTTTAAAATAAAAATCTCGTTCAGAAATGTCAAAATAGGCACATGGTACTTTAGAAAAATGGTCAGGAAGGTTTCTTTGGATATGTAAGTAAGGAATTTGACCACTGAAAATAACTCCATCAAAGGTTTTCACTTTTTCTAAAAATGCCATTTCTAAATCAACTAAATTTTCATAAAAGAAGATTTGCAGATTAATATTATCAATTTGAATCGTTTCACAATTTTTTAACCATCTGTATGAATATTTAGTCGAAAAGACGCATACGTTATACATTTAATATCCTCCGTTGTCACTATTGTGGTAATTTTCAAAATATTTTAACCTAATTTAAAGACATTGTAAAAAATAGTCCAAAAATAAAAAGGGGGAAGTAAAAATATGAACAATCATCAGGAAATAGAAACTGCCAAAAATGGTGCTTTCAACAAATTTTTAAACACTGTTGAAAAAATCGGTAATAAATTACCCCATCCATTTATGCTTTTCTTCTATCTTACACTTATTCTCGTTGCAATTTCATTTATTTTAGGCGTTATGAATGCCTCTGTTATTCATCCTAATACGGGTGAAACGGTAGCGGTTAACAATTTGCTCTCAAAAGAAGGCGTTCGCTATATTTTAGGTAATACGCTAACAAACTTTACCGGTTTTGCACCATTAGGTTTAGTGTTAACAATGATGCTTGGTATTGGTTTATCTGAACGAGTAGGACTATTTTCTGCATTAATGACAAAGGCAATTATCAAAACCCCTAAACGAATCGTAACCTTTATGGTCGTATTCATCGGTATTTTAGGAAATATTGCTTCTGATGCAGCCTTTGTAGTCATTCCTCCTTTAGCTGCTTTAGTCTTTTTATCACTAGGAAGACATCCGTTAGCAGGTTTAGCAGCTGGACTAGCTGGAGCCGGAATCGGTTTTACGGCAAATATTTTAGTTGCCGGCACAGATGCTTTACTTTCGGGTATTACTACAGAAATCGCTAAGTCAATTGATAGTGAGATGGTCGTTTCACCATTAGATAACTGGTTCTTTATGAGCGCATCTACATTTTTATTAGCTTTTTTAGGTGCGATCGTTACGGATAAAATAGTGGAACCCCGTTTAGGTACATATAATGGAGAAAAGAAAGCCGATTTACATGAATTGACACCATTAGAAAACAAAGCTCTTCGTAATACAGGAATCGCTGCTTTATTATTTATCGGGTTCATATTAGTTTTAATGTTTATTCCGAATTCACCGTTATTAAACGATGACGGTACACTATTACGCTCACCATTTTTATCAGGTATAGTACCAATTCTTTTTGCATTTTTCTTAGTAACAGGTATTACATACGGTATGTCAGTTAAAAAAATTGAGAAAATAGCTGATGTTCCGAATTTAATGGCAGAGGCGATTCGCGATCTTTCAAGCTATATCGTTTTAATTTTTATGATTGGCCAATTTATCGGATATTTTAACTGGACGAATATCGCTACGTGGATGGCAGTCCATTTAGCTAACATTCTAACGGCTATTAATTTAACAAATGTCTTTGCAATCGTGTTATTCACATTGCTTGTAGCTGTATTAAGTTTATTTATTATTAGTGGATCTGCCCTATGGTCCCTTGTGGCTCCAATTTTCGTACCGACTTTTATGTTATTAGGTTATCATCCTGCCTTCGTTCAATTAGCATATCGTATTGGGGAATCATCTACAAATATGGTAACACCATTAAATCAATATTTTGCGATAATACTAGGTTTCATGCTTATTTATAACAAAAGAGCAGGAATAGGTACATTGATGTCATTGATGATTCCATACACAATTATCTTTTTAATTGCATGGATTCTTTTAATGTTAGTGTTTGTAATGTTTAATATTCCAATTGGTCCGGGTGTTCACTACTTATTAAAATAGGAGATGACGTTCATGAATTTTCTTACGTTAGAAAAGGATTATTTACAAGTTTTAAAAGAATGGAGAAGGGATTTTCACAAATTTCCTGAACCAGGTTGGTTAGAGTTCCGCACTTCTGCAATAATCGCCGAAAAACTCAAATCTTGGGGATATGATGTATATGTAGGGAAAGAGATTGTTAACGGTATTTCATTAGGTGTACCAAATCAATCATTAGAACAGGCATTTTATCAAAAAGCGGTACAAAGTAATGTTTCATCAAAATGGTTAGAAAAAATGGAGGCTGGTAAAACCGGTGTGATAGCTACCTTCGACACAGGTATTGAAGGACCGACGATTGCTTATCGTGTCGATATAGATGCGCTTCCTATTCTTGAATCAGCAGATGAAGATCACATGCCTGAAAAATTAAATTTCCGTTCTGAAAATGAAGGGTTTATGCATGCTTGTGGTCATGATAGTCATGCAACAATTGGATTAGGGTTGGCACAACAATTAATGGAAAGAAAAGTAATGCTTCGTGGAAAGTTCATTATTATTTTCCAACCTGCAGAGGAAGGTGTAAGGGGAGGAAGTGCTATCGTTTCTTCTCCATTGTTAGAAAATATTGATTATTTATTTGCCCTCCATATTGGAACGGGTGTACCAAAAGGGACATTTGTTGCAGGAGTAGATGGTTTTTTAGCGACATCGAAATTTGATGTAACGATTAAAGGTGTTGCCGCCCATTCGGGAATTAATGCTGAAAGAGGAAAAAATGCTTTGTTAGCCAGTGCTCAAGCAACACTCGCATTACATAGTTTGCCTCCCCATAGTGAAGGGGTAGCACGTGTGAACGTCGGAACGTTACAAGCTGGAAGTGGACGTAATATTATCCCGTCTTTAGCAAAAATGGAATTGGAAATTCGCGGAGAAACAACAGCGATTCATGACTTTTATGAAAAACGTGTTCAAGAGATTTTCAATGGGATACGAGCAATGTATGATGTTGACATTCAAGTAGAAAAAGTAGGATATGCGTTAAATATTCCTTCAGATCAAAAATTGGCCAAAACGTTAAAGGAAACGGCTAAATTCCAATCGGCGATTCATGAGATTGTCGAGTATAAAGAATTTAATTCCGGTTCTGAAGATGCAACGTTTTTAATGAAGCATGTACAAGAACAAGGTGGATTAGCATGTTACTCCATTATTGGGACAACGTTAGCTGCAGATCATCATCACGAAAAATTTGATATTGAAGAAGATGATATGCTTGCAGCCCTTGAAATTTGGTTAAACGTGCCATTCAAAATTTATGAGGAGATGAAAGAGAATGGCTAACATAGTAGAAGAGGTTGAAAATCTATATGACCAATATGAAAAGGAATTGATTCATCTTTCTGATCGTATTTGGGAACATCCTGAAACCCGTTTTAAAGAAACAGAATCTGTTAAAGTATTCACCACCTATTTACGTCAAATCGGATTCGAAATTGAAATGGGTGTAGGTGGCATCGACACGGCCTTTGTTGCAAAATATGGTACAGAAGGTCCGGTTATTGGAATATTAGGTGAATATGATGCCCTCCCTGGGTTAAGTCAAAAAGCAGGCAGTCCGATAAGAGAACCGCTAGTTGAAGGTGGAAATGGTCACGGTTGCGGTCATAATCTACTTGGCACAGCTGGCATAGGAGCGGTTGTCGTATTAAAGGAGTTAATTGACAAAGGAGAAGTCGAAGGTCAAATTCACTACTTCGGATGCCCTGCCGAAGAAGGTGGCTCAGGTAAAACCTTTATGGTCCGTGAAGGGGTATTTGATTATGTCGATGTGGCATTAACTTGGCATCCGAACTCTTTTACAAGTGTATTTAATTTTTCTTCCCTTGCAAACTATCAAGTATATTTTGAGTTTGAAGGGATCGCTTCCCATGCAGCAAATTCTCCCCATTTAGGAAGAAGTGCATTAGATGCGGTTGAATTAATGAATGTTGGGGTGAACTATTTACGGGAACATATTTCGAAGGATGCAAAAGTCCATTATGCGATTACGAACTCTGGTGGGATGTCCCCAAATGTCGTTCAAGCGGAAGCTGAAGTTTTATATTTAATCCGTGCTAATACAATTCAAGAAGTAGATGAGATTTATAAACGAATTGTGAAAATTGCAGAGGGCGCTGCATTAATGACTGAAACGAAAGTAAAAGTAAAATTTGATAAAGCATGTTCGAATTATATCCCTAATGATACGATCAACCAAATTATTTATAAAAAATTACAGTTAGTAGGGTTACCTACGTATAATGAGGCTGAATTGGAGTATGCGAGGAAAATGGCTGAAACGATTAGTCCAGCTGAATTTTCTAGTGCCTTGGATGAAATTAAAACGATGTCTGAAGATAACCCAGTGGTAAAGGAAAAGGGGAGCGAATCCGTATTTTATCCTGTAGTGGTTCCTTACCAAAAGTCAAAGGCGTCAATGGCAGGTTCTACCGATGTAGCAGATGTAAGTTGGGTCGTACCAACTGCCCAATTTTTTGCAACTTGTTTTGTACTAGGGACACCGCTTCATAGTTGGCAGCTTGTCTCTCAAGGTAAAACGGGTCTTGCCCATAAAGGGATGATTTATGCAAGTAAAGTAATGGCACTAACTGGTTTAGAGCTTTTACAAAACCCTGAATTAATTGAGCAAGCGAAAAAAGAGCTACAAGAACAAGTAAAAGATACATATATTAACCCGATACCAAAAGAAATTGTACCAAATATGTACGGTTAATAAATGGGAAAAGAGCTGGTTTAGTTAAGAATACTAAACCAGCTCTTTTAATGAAAAATTATAAAAAACCAGTCAACATATTTTGACTGGTACCCATCTCTCTATAATTTAACAACATTTGAAGCTTGGGGGCCTCGGTTACCTTCTACGATATCGAATGATACCGCTTGCCCTTCTTCCAATGTACGAAATCCTTCTTCTTTAATGCCAGTGAAGTGAACGAAAACGTCTTCACCATCGTTACACTCAATAAAACCGTAACCTTTTTCGTTATTGAACCATTTCACTTTTCCTTGGTGCATAGAGGCGTTCTCCTCCTATTCCATAGTAATGGCATCTTTATTATGAAGCTTGTTACGAATTAAAATATACATTATTATAAAAATAGTGTCAACATTTTGACATTTTCGTAAATAAATGAAATGGAAAAATGAGGAATAGAACTGTACAATTCGTAAAAATATATTGTATAAATTCTTTCAACTTTCTTTTAGGATATTCAATAATCTCTATTTTTAAGCAGTTTTCAGGATAGAAAATACTTAAGTTGTAAGTAGATAGAAAGGAGGGGTATGTTGGAAGATTTTATCATTTTATTTTTATTTGCCATTACATTACATAATTTAGAAGAAGCATTATGGTTACCAACTTGGTCCCAGCATAGTTCTAAATTTCATAGACCAGTTGGGAAAAATGAATTTCATTTTGCAGTAATTGTCATAACTTCATTAGCATATTTGTCTTCTTTCCTTTATCTGTGTTACCCAAATTTGACTTTCATTAAATATATTTTAATTGGTTTCCTCGGTTCTATGGTAGTGAATGCTATTTTTCCTCATTTGCTTGCGACAATTTTATTAAAACGATATGCACCTGGTGTTGTAACTGGAGTATTATTGAACATACCCATCAATAGTTTGATTATCCTTCGATTTATTCAAGGAAACGAAATAACGATTACCGGTTTAATTTTATCAACAATCATTGTTGGTATCGTATTGCTAAGTCTCATTCCTGTTCTATTTAAAGTGGGAAAATCGATTACTCAACAAATCTATTGATATAATCATTTATGAAAATGAAAGCCGCTTACTCCAAAAAAGGTATAAGCGGCTTTTACCTTCTTATTGTTTAAATAACAGCAAATAAATAAAATAAGGGGCACCAATAACTGAAATAACAATACCTACTGGCAATTCAACAGGGGCTAATAGTACCCGTCCGATTGTATCTGCTACTAAAACTAATAATGCTCCTAGACATAAACTAATCGGAATAATTCGACGATGGCTTGCTCCAACAAGTTTTCGTGCCATATGGGGAGCGATTAGTCCAACGAACGTTATACCACCACCAACCGCTACACAAGCGCCTGCTAACGCTACGGAAACAAATAGCAGTAGTCGTCGTTCCTTTTCTACGGATATACCGACCGCAATGGAAGGCACTTCACCTAATGTTAACAAATCTAAAGTACGAGATTTATAAATTACAAATGGTATAAGAATCATTAACCATGGAATGATGGCCCATACATAGGTCCAAGTAGACCCCCAAATCGTTCCTGATATCCAAATGAGCGCTTTTGTAAAATCGGCTGGTTCCATTTTCAATTGAAAGATGGTTAATCCGGCACTAAAAGCTGCATTAACACCTATGCCGACAAGGATCATTCGCGTTGGTTTTATTGTCCCTTTTTTCCACGCTAGCAAATAAATAATGAGCGCAGCGCTAAAAGCACCAAAGAGTGCAATTAAGGGCATTAAAAACACCGAAACCCAAGATTGATAAAATACGTTTCCTTGAATGAAAAACATATAGAACACAACCATAAATCCTGCACCGGAATTAATGCCAAGAATTCCTGGGTCAGCTAAAGGATTTCTTGAAATGCTTTGTAATATAGCACCAGAAACCGAAATACCAGCTCCGACTAATATGGCCATTATAATACGAGGTAATCGAAAATTAACTATTGTTAACTCATCAGAATCGGTTCCTTGTCCAATGAAGGTTTTTAGTACATTTTGAAAAGGAACTTCTATGTATCCGGCGTTGATACTAATAAATATCATGACAAGAATAAGTACGAGTAAGCTGCTGATATAAAGGGTGAAAGGGATTTTTTTCTTTAATATTTGCATTATAAACCTCTCCCATCTTTCCGGGCTAAATATAAGAAAAATGGAACTCCTATTAGTGCAGTGACAGCTCCTGCAGGCGTTTCAAAGGGATCATTAATAACCCTACCTACAATATCAGCTACAAGTAAAAGTGCGCCTCCAAAGATTGCGGACATAGGGATAATCCATCGATAATCAACACCGACAATGATTCGAACGATATGGGGAACAATTAATCCGACAAATCCAATCATTCCTGCAATTGATACGGCTGTTCCTGTTAAAATGAGTACGGCAATCGTACTGAGTATTCGAACAAAGTTCGTTTTTAACCCAAGTCCTTTTGCTACTTCATCCCCTAAACTTGCAACTGAAATAGAACGAGAAAGAAGGATTGCAAGAATAATCCCTCCGGAAATGAGCGGAACAGCAATTTGAACATGAATCGGTTGAATACTACTAAGTCCACCAGCATACCAATAACTCATATCTTTTGATATATCAAATTTCAAACCTATAGCGGTAGATAAGGCACTTAATAGGGATGTAATGGCTGACCCAGCTAATGCTAATTTAACAGGGGTTATGCCCCCTTTTGCAATAGAAGTAAATAGAAATACAAGACCAACACCTAAACCTGCACCTACTAAAGCACCGATAACAATGGCCGAATAAGAAGGGTCACGGAAAATGGCAAAAACGATCGCAACAAAAAATGTTGCTCCGGCAGTAACGCCCATAATAGAAGGGGAAGCTAAAGCGTTACGAGTAACTCCTTGCATAATCGCACCTGAAACTGCAAGGGCAGCCCCTACAAAAATGGCAGCAATTGCCCTTGGAATTCTTAGTTGATGAATCAATATATGATTTGAATCGGAAGCATCATACTGAAATATAGATTTCCAAATTGTAGAATAGGTGATGTCATTAGCACCGAAACGAATGGAAAGAATGACTGCTAATAGAATGATGATAAGTCCGATTAAAAAACTTCCAATTTTAATAAATAGATTTCTTTCAGCCATTTCAAAAAAACTCCTACATAATCATATTGACAATCGTTCTTGATTACTGTAATTTTAATGAGAATGATTATCAATGTCGAATTATATCACATTTTTAGGAGGATGAAAATGTCAATTCACTTATTTAATAAGAAAAAAGTAGGGTTAATTTGTGCTAGCTTATTAGCATTATCATTAGCAGCATGTGGAAATGACTCTTCAAGTTCAGAAGACAATACAACGACAAAAAAAACGGAGCAGACTGAAACAACCGGATCCGAAACAAGAACCGTTACAGACGCGTTAGGAAACGAGGTTTCCATTCCGAATGAACCAAAACGTGTCATTGCTTCTTATTTAGAAGATTATTTAGTCGCTTTAGGTATAACGCCAGTAGCCCAATGGAGTGTAGGAGATGGAGCAAGCATCCAAAATTATTTACAAGATAAGTTAAAGGATATTCCTACGATTCCTCACGATTTACCTTTTGAATCAGTACAAAGCTTCGAACCAGATTTAATTTTAATGGATTCTGCTTCTATGGTAGAAGGAGATAAATACGCCCAATATAATAAAATTGCCCCTACATATGTAGTTGGTAAAGAAAATGATAATAACTGGCGCGATGAATTGAAAGTCGTTGGTGAAGTTTTTGGTAAAGAGAAAGAAGCTCAAGCAGTTTTAGAAGAATATGATCAAAAAGTAGCAACTGCTAAAGCTGAAATAGAAAAAGCAGTAGGGAAACCTTCAGTAGCGGCTATTTGGTTAGTAGGGGGAAGCTACTATATCGTTTCTGACAAATTATCTAGTGGTGCAGTAATGTATGAAGATCTAGGCTTAGAAGTGCCTCCTGTAGTAGAAGAAATTTCTGCTAGCGGAACAGCAAGTTGGAATGCCGTTTCTTTAGAGAAATTAGTAGAATTAGATGCGGATTACCTATTCTTAATCAATAGTGATAATACTGAAAATCCAAACGCGGTAAGTGATGCTTTATGGAATACAATCCCGGCGGTTAAAGAAGGTAATGTTTTCTCCTTCTCAGCAGAAACAGCTTGGTTATATACAGGACCAATTGCGAATTCACAAATTGTAGATGATATTGTAACATCACTAACGAAATAGTAGGGATAGTTTGAAAAAATGACTTCCATTGGGAGTCATTTTTTCATTCAAACTGCTATTAAAGAAAATACTATTTTGTATAATAAGATAATAGGTTATTTAATAAAAATTTTTTATTCATAATAATAAAGGTGATGACATGAAGATTAGGCAATTGAATGAAAGAGAACAGGCACCTATGGAATTGTTGCTTTTAGCCGATCCTTCTGAAGAGCTAGTTCATGATTATGTAAAACGGGGATATTGTTTCGTAGCGGACAGTGGGGAAAAGATTATAGGTGTTTATGTATTACTCCCAACAAGACCTAAAACGGTAGAATTAGTTAATGTTGCCGTTTCTGAAGAACAACAAGGTAAAGGAATAGGAAAACAATTAGTATTAAATGCCATACAGGTGGCCAAATCAATGGGTTATCAAACAATTGAACTTGGTACAGGAAATTCAAGTATTAATCAATTAGCCCTTTATCAAAAATGTGGTTTTCGAATCGTTAATATAGAGATAGATTTTTTTGTTAAACATTATGAAGAAGAAATCTATGAAAATGGAATTCAATGTAAAGATATGATTCGATTATCAAAGGATTTATAATTCCTAAAATAGTAAAAGTGAAGAAAACAAATGATTTCCATGATTTTCTTCACTTTATAGAACTACATAGGTTTGGGTATAGTTGATTTTATAGAAAACATCGTCCATTGATAAGTCTCGCCACGTAACTACTCCAATATAGTTTGAATTTTTACTACGCATCATCCAATAAGTAGCAATAGATTTTATATTGTCTTGAGAAGAAAGTATCCTTTTTTCTTTCCACTCCGCTTCAATCATTTTTTAATCTTTTTCTTCTGTGTAAAGTAAATGTACAAATAGAAGCCAAATAATAGAGTTATACTAATTAAAATATATAATGTTAGATCCTCACTCGTTGGAAATTTTATTCCAATATACCATGTTTTTTTAAACGAAATCTAAATTTTCATGTAACTTCCAACTAATTTTTAAGTCAAATGGTAAAAAGGGGTCCATATTGATGAAGTTTAAAATATTCATTTGTTCATTATTAGCCATTTCGTTTCTATTCAATTTAACGAGAACGTCAAGTTATGCATGTTCCTGTGTACAACCAGAGTCTCCACAAAAGGAATTAAATGGACGGGACTTTGTTTTTTCAGGAAAGGTAAAGAGTATTATGGATCCAAATGAACACGCTATTATAAAATCGTCTGCCGATTTACTAGAAATTCATCTCAAAGTGAATGAGACGTGGAAAGGGATAGATGAAACGGAAGTAATCGTCTTTACGGAGCGGGAATCAGCGAGTTGCGGTTTTTCATTTACAGCCAATGAAGACTATTTAGTATATGGTGATAATGAGAATGGAAAAAAGAAAGTAATTAGTTGTTCAAGAACAACTCCTTTAGTTGATGCATCAGCTGACATTCATGAACTAGGTGAAGGGGAAAAACCTGCAAAAATTGTAAACCTGAATGAAAACGATAGAGACGGGGGAATAACAGCCACTTCAATCATTATCGGTTTATCATTAGGTGCATTAATGATTATTTTTATAACATATTTCATTACAAATAAAAGGAAAAATTCCAAATAATATAGTGGGGAGTCATCTATAAAGGTGCTCCTCTTTTTGTATGCAACTTAAATCTCTTCAATTGTACGGATTTTTTATAAAAATATTTTTCTCATTCTAGATATCAATAAATATTGATTTTATCACGTTTATAAAGGGTTTTTTACACTATTAAAATATGACATTTTGTTGAATTTGAAATTTTAGTATAGCTTAAACGGTTCAAATGTGACATACTATAAAAAGTTTTAAATGATATTTTATATGGAATGGTTTACGATAAAATAAAAGATGGAACCGATTACATATGGTTTTTTCTTTTTATGAAATATGTAACCGATACCATATTGTGTTTTACTTTTTTGAAATGGGTGATGATGAGTGCCGACGATTAGTGATGTTGCAAAACTTGCCAAAGTATCGGTTGCGACGGTTTCTAGATTTTTAAATGACAGCGGATACGTAGGGAAAAAATCAAGAGAAGCGATAAAAAAAGCGATTCAAGAATTAGACTATGTCCCTAGTGAAGTAGCACGGTCGCTTTCAACAAAACAATCGGATATTATCGGACTTATTATTCCAGATATTAAAAATCCCTTTTTCCCCGAGTTAGCTAGAGCAGTAGAAGATACTGCCTTTGAATATGGTTATACTGTCATATTGTGTAATTCGGATGAAAATGAATTAAAGGAAAAACATTATTTTCAAACTTTGACAAATAAATATGTAGCAGGAATTATACTGACTTCTATTTTTGATCAAGGAACGAACTTTAAAAAATTAAAAATTCCAATGGTTGCTTTAGATAGACCATTAGAAATCAATATACCGACTGTTACAACGAATAATATAGAAGGTGCAAAGCTAGCTACACAATTTTTAATTGATAAAGGTGCGACTTCATTGTTATGTGTTGGCGGTCCAAAGGAAATTCGCTCTTCTAAATTACGAGTTGAAGGGTTTCAAGAAATAATTAAAGAATACCCAATTGATTCACATATTATTGAAAGTCCCTATGATTTTGAAACAGCCGAAACAATTATTTTCGATTATTTAAAACATAATCCGACTATCGATGGTATTTTTGCCTGTAGTGATGCATCAGCAATAGGTGCGTTAAAAGCGATTCATAAATTAAATTTATCCGTACCTGAAGATATTCAAATTGTAGGTTTTGATGGGATACAAATGGGGAAAGTTGTATCTCCGAGTTTAACAACGGTTGCACAAAATATTTATCAATTAGGTCAAGCTGCAGCGAAAATGTTAATTCATCAAATAGAAGGTAAACCATTGGAAAATACATCCGTATGTATTAATCCGAAGCTTATAGAGCGAGAAACAACTCGAAAGGAAAGAACGTAAATGATTACAATAATTGGTAGCATCAATATGGATATTGCTATCCAGACAACTATTTTTCCAAAACAAGGTGAAACGGTATTAGGAAATTTATTTACAACGATTCCAGGTGGAAAAGGTGCGAATCAAGCAGTGGCGGCTGCTAGACTTGGAAGTGATGTACAAATCATTGGAGCGGTAGGTAAAGATGCCTTTGGTAAAGAACTTTATATGAATTTAAAAAATGAAAATGTTCATGTTGACGGCATTCAAAAAACGGACAATTCAACGGGGATTGCCAATATATTATTGCATAACAATGATAATCGTATCATTGTCGTTCCAGGTGCCAATTTTGATGTGGATCAAAAGATGATCGATGCCAATTTGGAGTTAATTAAACAAAGTGCCTTAGTCATGTTGCAGTTAGAAATTCCTGTTGAAACGATTGAGTACGTGCTGAAAGTTTGTGAGGATTTGGCTATTCCTGTTTTATTAAACCCAGCACCTGCCGCTAATTTTAAACAAGAGTGGATCGATAAAGTTTCCTACTTAACACCGAATGAAACTGAGTGTGAAGTTATGTTTGGCGAAGATTATGAAACCGTTTTAAAACAATACCCAAATAAAATAATCGTCACGTTAGGTGGAGAAGGGGCAGCCTACTTTGATGGGAATCAAATTATTCGAATAGCTGGTTATAAAACGAAGGCCGTTGATACAACAGGCGCTGGAGATACATTTAACGGTGCCTTTGCCCATGCCATTATAGAAGGAAAATCAATTGAAGAAGCCGTACGATTTGCAAACATAACTGCATCCCTTTCAGTTGAAAAGTTTGGAGCTCAAGGTGGTATGCCTCGAATAGAGGATGTAATGATCCGTTTGGAGGAAATGAAATGAAAAGACATGGCATTTTAAATCGAGAATTAGCTGGACATTTTGCTAAATTAGGTCATACTGATCGAATTGTTATCGCCGATTGTGGATTGCCAATACCGAAAGAGGTACCGTGTATCGATTTGGCTTATAAATTAGGCGAACCAACATTCCTCTCCATTTTAGAAGTCGTTTTAGATGACTTGATTGTTGAAGCAGCGGTATTGGCGGAAGAGATTCAAAGGAATAATGAAAAGGTTGCAAAAGAAGTAGCAAGTAGCTTATCAAATATTTCCTATGTAACCCATGAAGAGTTCAAAGAGCTAACTAAAGAGGCGAAATTAATCATTCGGACAGGAGAAACAACTCCGTATGCCAATGTGATTTTACAATGTGGCGTTATTTTTTAAAGGACACAATAAAAGTTGAAAAATAAAAGTAGGTGATTTTGCATGATTGAAATGTCTGGCATTACAAAAGCATTCAGTGGAAACGTTGTTTTAAATAATGTGCAATTTGAATTAGCGGATGGCGAAATTCATGCATTGATGGGTGAAAACGGTGCTGGGAAATCAACGATGATGAAGATTTTAAGCGGTATTTATACAAAGGATGCCGGTGAAATCAAAGTAGATGGACAAGTAGTCAATTTTAAATCACCTAAAGATGCAGAAAAGCTTGGAATTATTGTTATCCATCAAGAACTAAATATGTTGCCCGATTTAACAGTGGCACAAAATTTATTTCTTGGAAAAGAATTAACATACGGGAAAACCGGTATTTTAAAAACTCGTCAAATGGAAAAAGAGGCAACTCAATTACTTTCAAAATTAGGATTGAACATAAATCCGAAAACTCGAACTGGAGACTTATCCGTTGGGAAACAACAAATTATAGAAATCGCAAAAGCAATTGCAAGTAATGCGAAAGTAATTGTCATGGATGAGCCGACTGCCGCACTAACGGATCGGGAAATTGAAACTTTATTTCAAACGATTCGTGAGTTAAAAGCGAAAGGGATTTCCTTTGTTTATATTTCCCACCGTATGGAAGAGATTTTTGCCATTTGCGATCGAATTACGATTTTACGTGATGGTCAATATGTTGGGGTTCGGAATATTCCTGAAACGAATTTTGATGAAATTGTGGCTATGATGGTAGGTCGCCAGCTTGGGGAACGCTTCCCGGTAAGAAAAAGTGTCATCGGTGATACGAAATTAGAAGTACGAAACTTAACTGTCAATGGTTTATTCCACAACCTTTCCTTCGAATTACGAAAAGGTGAAGTACTTGGTGTTGCTGGCTTAATGGGAGCTGGTCGCACAGAAGTAGCTCAAACTCTATTTGGTTATCGAAAGGCTAGTAGTGGGGATATTTTAATTGATGGAAAAAAAGTGAATATAAAGTCGCCCATCGATGCTATGAAACATGGTATCGGGTTTGTAACAGAAGATCGTAAAACACAAGGATTAGTTTTAGATTTTTCGATTAAAGAAAATATTACGCTAACAAACCTTAATAAATGTGCTTCATCAGGCATTGTCAATCAAACGAAAGAAAATTCGATGGTTGCAAAATATATCGAAGAATTAAAAATTCGAACTTCTGGTCCAGATCAAAGGGTGAAGTCTTTGAGCGGTGGGAATCAACAAAAGGTAGTACTTGCTAAATGGCTCGGTACAGAACCAGATATTTTAATATTAGATGAACCGACTCGCGGAGTAGATATCGGTGCAAGAAAAGAAATCTATCATATTATTAATCAATTAGCAGAAGCGGGAGTAGCTATTTTGATGATTTCTTCTGAATTACCGGAAGTTATCGGTATGGCGGATCGCGTTATTGTTATGCAAGAAGGAAAGTTAACTGGTGAAGTTAAGAAAGAACAAATGACACAAGAGATCATTATGCAGTACGCAACAGGAGGAGAAAAAGTTGTCCAATCATAAATCGAAAGAAATGTTATCAAAACTTGGACCACTATTCGGGTTAATTTTATTAATAATCGTCGTATCGATTTTAAATCCAAGTTTTTTATCAATCGCAAATATTTTCAACGTTTTACGTCAAGTTTCTATTAGTGCTATTATCGCATTTGGTATGACCTTCGTTATTTTGACAGGCGGTATTGATTTATCCGTTGGGTCCACATTAGCTTTAACCGGTGCAATCGCTGCAAGTCTTCTTGCAAGTGGGACAGATCCATTTTTAACAATGGGTATTGCTTTAATTATTGGTTTAATTTTAGGAGCAATTAACGGTGTTATTATAACGAAAGGGAAAGTGGCGCCATTTATTGCAACCCTTGCAACAATGACAATTTACCGTGGATTAACTTTAGTATATACAGATGGTCGACCTATTTCTGGTTTAGGGGATCATTATTCATTCCAATTATTCGGTAAAGGTTACTTTTTAGGTTTCCCTGTACCGGTAGTCACAATGGTTATTGCCTTCGTTATTTTGTATTTTATATTACAGAAAACGACTTTCGGTCGCCGTGTTTATGCAGTCGGTGGTAACGAAGAGGCTGCAAAGTTATCTGGGATTCATACAGATAAAGTGAAAATTGCAGTTTATGCTATTACTGGTTTCTTAGCTGCATTAGCTGCTTTAATCCTTACATCCCGTTTAAATTCAGCTCAACCAACAGCTGGGGAATCCTATGAATTGGATGCAATTGCTGCGGTTGTATTAGGTGGTACGAGCTTAAACGGTGGTAAAGGTTGGATTTTCGGAACATTAATTGGTGCATTAATTATCGGTGTATTAAATAATGGGATGAACTTAATCGGTGTCTCTTCCTTCTGGCAACAAGTTGTCAAAGGGATCGTTATTTTAATTGCAGTATTAATGGATCGTAAAAAAACTGTTTAGGAGTTTTCGAAACATGAAAAAGTTTAAATTATTATTTGCAACGTTAATGTTACTTGTTCTCACTGCCTGTTCCATGGAATCACCGTTTTTAGAAAATGCGGAAGAAAGTACAACAAATGAAAACTTTAAAATCGGTTTTTCGATTTCTACGTTAAATAACCCATTCTTCGTTACATTAAGCGAAGGGGCAGAGGCAAACGCAAAAGAGCAAGGGGCAGATATTTCAATCGTCGATGCCCAAGATGATGCTTCGAAACAAGCGTCTGACGTGGAAGATTTAATTCAACAAGGGGTTGATTTAATTTTAATTAATCCGGTTGACTCTTCTGCAGTAGGTTCTGCTGTTGAATCTGCCAATGCTGCTGGAATTCCAGTCATTACAGTTGACCGTTCAGCAGAAAGCGGAGAAGTTGTATCGCACATCGCTTCTGATAATGTGGCCGGTGGTGTATTAGCAGGAGAATATTTACTTGAATTAGCGGGTGAAGGGGCAAAAGTAGCGATGCTGGAAGGTACTGCCGGTTCATCGGCAGCCCGTGATCGTGGGGCAGGTTTCCTTCAAGCAGTGGAAGGGAAAGTCGATATCGTAAAAAGCTTAACGGCTAATTTTGACCGTGGAGAAGGCTTAACGGTAATGGAAAACATGCTTCAAGCAAATCCAGAAATTGAAGCAGTGTTCGCTCAAAATGATGAAATGGCATTAGGTGCATTGGAAGCAATTGAAGCTGCCGGTAAAAATATTGTTGTTATCGGTTTTGATGCAACAGATGATGCCCTTGCGAAAATTAAAGAAGGAAAACTTGCAGCGTCCGTAGCTCAAAAACCGGAAGAAATAGGTAAAGCGGCTATTAAAACTGCTGTAGCTTACTTAAATGGGGAAAAAGTAGAAGAATTTGTTCCCGTTGAATTAGAATTAGTAAAATAACAAAAACTGCAGTACCATTGTTTTTTTAGCAATGACTACTGCAGTTTTATTAATTTCCTTCAATTACGGAATTGAATTTTCCCTTTACTATTCTTTTCTTTTGTCGTAAATAGTTGATCTAAAGACATTAATTTGCTTCCGGAAAATAATAAATAAAGAGCCATTGCAATTAATGCAACATTATATTCATAGCCATCAAAGAAACCTTGTTCAAATTTCACAGTAACAATAGCTCCTACCATAATACCAATCATAAGTATAGAAACAAAACGAACTGAAAATCCGATAATTAAAAAGAATCCACCAATTAATTCAATACTAGTTACACCAAATCCCACAATTTCAGCATAAGGAATTTGATAGCCTTGAAATCTACTAATCGTTTCAGCGATTCCTTCTTGGAACTTCGTCAAACCGTGTAGAAGAAAAATACCTCCTAGCACAATTCTTAAAAACAATCCACCAACCTCATTTTTGTACATATTTTTTCCCCTCTCGTAATCTTCTTTGTATTATCTTATTGTGGCTAGTCCCAATATAATACTGATTAAGGGAAATAGTTCTTCATTTAGTTGAAATCATTTCTATATATATAGTAGTTTCATCCATTATAATAATGGGAAGAGGAGATGATTTTTGTGTTAAAGGAACTAAAAGTTGCGGTTCAAGAGATTTATGACCAATTTGATGCTAGTCATGATTTTCAGCATATCGAGCGGGTTTTACAAAATGCCGAGGCAATCCTTGCAACGGAGCCTGATGCTGATGGGGAGATTGTTCGAATTGCCGTCTTATTACATGACGTGAGTGATAAAAAATATAGCGATAGTAAAGAAACTGAAGAAAAACTTTTAAACCTTTTAAATCTGTCTGAAGAAAAGAAACAACATATAAAAGATATTATTGAAAGTGTTTCGTTTAATGGTGGAAATGAAGTAGAAGCAAAGACAATTGAAGCAAAAATTGTGAGAGATGCGGACCGTTTAGATGCCATAGGAGCAGTAGGTATTGCACGTACGTTTGCCTATGGTGGAGCAAAGGGGCGGAAATTATATGACGACGCAGAAGAAGTGAGGGTGCAAATGACGGAAGAGGAATACCATTCTAAAAATACGGCTTCCGTAACCCATTTCTATGAAAAACTATTACTTCTAAAAGACTTAATGACAACGGAGAAAGGGAAGCAAATGGCACAGGATCGCCATGCCTTTATGGAAGGATTTTTAGAACAGTTGAAGAAGGAAAGGGCAGGAAAAGCTTAATAGCAAACTTCTTCTATTATAAAAGTAGTTTTAAGTTTACAATTTTAAAATTACGAAGGAGAAATGGATTCAATGAGTGCTATGAATGCATTGGAGCAGTATATTACCGCAACAAATACCCATGATTTTGAAAATGTTAAACCATTACTACACCCTAAAGCTATTTATTGGTTCTCTGATAAAACTTGTACCACATTAGAAGAAATTCAACATTATTTTGAAGATGCATGGAATACAATAAAAGAAGAAAAATACGCTGCTTCCAATATACAATGGTTAGTAGTTGAGGAAAATACGGCAACATGTATTTACAATTTCAACTATGAAGGACAATTTAATGGAAGTTTTATAACTGGAAGTGGACGTGCGACCAATGTGTTCGTAAAAGATCATGAGCAACATTGGAAGTTAGTTCATGAACATTTAAGTAGTATAAAATAAATTAAATTATATTCGGATTATGAAAAATGCTGATGGAGATTTCCATCAGCATTTTTTGATGCAATTGATAATGAAGCTTTTCGGAATCAATTTTTATAAAAATCTATTAAAAATAATGATAATACTATTATAGTCAACATAGACTTTAGATAGTGCCATGATGGAAACAGAAACTATTTAGATGGGAGAGAATAATATGTCAACAGTAGTTCAGTTAAATTCAAAGGCTGCACAGTTTATTTCGAAGCCGTTAAAAATGTTCATTGGTGGGGAATGGATAGAGGCACAGTCAGGGAAAAGAATAGAAGTGCGAAATCCGGCAGATGGTTCCTTAATCACAACTGTTCCAGAGGCGGATAAACAAGATGTTGACTTAGCAGTTGCTGCTGCTAGAAAGGCATTTGAAACAGGTCCATGGCCTGCAACGAAGCCAAATGAACGGGCAAAGCTTCTTTTAAAGTTAGCCGATTTGATTGAAGAAAATGGAGAAGAAATTGCTCATTTAGATACATTGGATTATGGTCAACCATTATCAACGACGTTAAATTTTGCTAGAGCAGCAGCGGATAATTTCCGTTACTATGCAGGATGGACGACCCGTTTAAATGGTGAAACGATACCATCAAGTCAACCGGGTAATATATTCAACTATACACGTCGTGAACCGTTAGGGGTATGTGGTGCAATAGTTCCATGGAACGCTCCATTTATGAATGCGATGATGAAATTATCAGCTCCTTTAGCTGTAGGGAATACAGTTGTCATTAAACCATCTGAAGAAACACCGCTCAGTTTATTAAGGGTAGGGGAATTAATTCAAGAGGCAGGCTTCCCTAATGGTGTTGTGAATATCGTAACAGGTTATGGTCCAACGGCAGGAGAAGCAATTGCCACACATCTTGATGTAGATAAAGTTGCGTTTACAGGCTCTACTGCAGTAGGTAAAAAAATACTTCAAAATAGTGCGACGAACATTAAAAAAGTTACTCTGGAATTAGGTGGCAAATCTGCTCATATCATTTTTGCAGATGCAGATTATGAATTAGCTTTACAAAATGCTGCTAATGCAGTGTTCTGGAATACTGGACAAGTATGTTTTGCAGGTTCGCGACTATTTATTGAAGATAAAATTTATGATAAGTTTTTAACCGATTTAGCAGATTACTCTAAGAAATACAAAGTAGGAAATGGTTTTGATCCAACAACTGTCATTGGACCTGTTATTTCAGCGAAACAAAAAGAACGGGTTTTAAATTATATTGATATTGGCCAACAAGAAGGGGCTGAACTAATTGTTGGTGGGGAAGTTAAAGAAGGCGCGTTAGCCAAAGGTCACTTTGTACGTCCAACTGTGTTGGCAAATGTCAATAATACAATGACTGTTGCACGGGAAGAAATTTTCGGTCCGGTCGTATCAGGAATTCCATTTAAAGATACGGAGGAAGTAATCCATTTAGCAAATGATACAGACTATGGATTAGGTGGGGGGATATGTACGACAAACTTAAGTAAGGCGCATAAAGTAGCCCACGCTCTGAAAACGGGAAATGTTTGGATTAATACGTACAACATTACAGAGCCAGGTTCACCATTTGGCGGATATAAACAAAGTGGATTAGGTCGAGAGAATGGTTTTGCCTCTATTGATGCCTATACAGAAATTAAAAACATTTGGGTGAATATCGATTAATTAAAAGAAATAAACTTTTAGCGGCAAATAGTAAATAGGGGACTATTTGTAGATAAATAAAAATAGCCTTCTAAATGATCATTTAGAAGGCTAATAACTATAAGTGAATTAAACTCGTCCGAAACCTACTAAGTATGGTTTCCACCAAGCTGCGTTGATTGATTCGATTTTTACACCACGATTTTGAGCATTTAACATTTGGCCATTTCCTAAGTAAATACCAACGTGGGCAATACCAGAACCATAGCTAAAGAATACTAAATCTCCTGCAGTAGCTTCACTTTGGCTAATGCGAGTTGTTGCTAAATATTGTGCTCCAGAAGATCTTGGTAAGCTAATACCTGCTTGTTTGTATGACCAATAGATAAGACCTGAGCAATCAAATCCAGTAGATGGGCTGCTTCCGCCATATACATAAGACATACCGATGTATTTTTTCGCTTCAGCGATAGCTCCTGAAAGACCAGATGCAACTGGTTTAGAAGATTCTGTAGCTTTTTGTTTTGTTTCTGTTTTCGCTTTAGTCTCTGTCGTACTGTTCGTTCCTTGACTTTCAGTATTTGCAGAGTTTTGTGTTCCTTGACCTTGAGCATTTGCTACAAAGGAAGTGTTTTGTAATTGACGTAAAGCTAACGCTTCTTGTTCTGCTTGACGTTGTTCAGCTTCTAAACGTTCTTTTTCCTTTTGATCAGCGATCTCTAATTTTAAACGTAAAGATTCAGCTTTATTTTCAGCAATAATTGTATCTAATTCAGCTTCTTGTTCTTGTAATTGTTGGAATTGAACGCGTTGTTGTTCTTCTACTTTTTTAAGTTCTTCTTTTTGATCAGCTAATTTTTTATTATCTGCTTCATGTTGAGCAATTAATTGTTGGTCAGCGTCTACAATTGTTTTAACAGAAGATACGCGGTCAACTAAATCTGCAATACTATCAGAACTAAAAATTACTTCAATATACGTATCTAAAACGGAATCTTGGTTTTGATACGCTACTAAACGGTCAGAAATAATTGTTGAACGTTCTTCGATTCGTTTTTGTGTTTCTTCGATTGAAGCATTAATTTCTGCAATTTTTTTAGTTGTTGCATTAAATTCTTCCGATTTAACGGCTAAAGTTTTTTGTAAAGATGCAATTTGATCATTTAATTGTTGTATTTTTTGATCAACACTCGCTTTTTCAGCTTCTAATTGTTGAACTGTTTCAGCATGAGCGTTGATTGATGTCATTGTGAAAGTAGATCCGAATGTTATTAAAGCACTTAAAGTAAGCACTCCACCCATTTTCGAGTGAATTTTCATTACTTCCAGCTCCTTTATCCATATTTAATTTTTATGAAATGTACCTTTATTTTCTAATTTAATCTAGTTATAACTTTAACAATTAGCGTACTGTCACTCAAGGTCATTTATATTTCATTTACTTTTCTTTTGTGTAACTTGAATATTACATTTGTTACATATTATTTAGAAATATTATAATTTCTCCATTTTATTTATACATATATAGGTAGTAGTTTTATAGTTCAACGTGTCATTGGGAAACCGTAAGCAATGCAATTCAATAGAAAATCCATTATAATGAAACAATAACTATATAGTCTAAAAGGTTGACCTATAAAATTGCTTAATAAAATGGAATTTTACAATATTCATTTGTAAAAAACAGAAGAGAAGGAATAATATGAGTCATTTAATTGTATCGAATTTAACAAAAACAGTAGGCGATAAGACGTTATTTAAAAATATCGAATTTACCATTTATGAAGGGGAACGTGCCGGATTAATTGGAATTAATGGGACGGGAAAGTCAACACTTTTATCTATTCTCGCTGGTGAACAAGAGGCAGATGTGATTGAACTAGACCATCCCAATAAGTATCGGATTGCCTATTTACCTCAAGAGCCCCAATTTCAAGAAGGGGAAACGGTATTACAAGCTGTATTCTCTGGTGATTCCCCTATTTTACAATTAAATAGAGAATATGAAGATACGGTCTCTTTACTATCTGAGAATCCTCAATCAGAAGAACTTCAAAATAAGTTGTTCCGATTGCAACAGCAAATGGATAGTGAGAAAGCATGGGATGTTAATGCTCTAGCAAAACAAGCATTAACAAAACTTGGAATTGATATGTATGACCAACAAGTTACAAAACTTTCTGGCGGTCAACAAAAACGTGTTGCATTAGCAAAAGTATTAATTGAACCGGCCGATTTATATTTATTAGATGAGCCGACGAACCATTTAGATGTTCAATCGACGGAATGGTTACAAGAAATGGTGTTACGTCTTAAAGGAGCAGTCATTTTCATTACCCATGATCGTTACTTTTTAGATGAAATTTCTACCCATATTTATGAATTGGCGAATCAAACATTGTTTCGCCATACGGGGAATTACGCAGATTATTTAGAAGCCCGTGCTATTCGCGAGGAAATGCATGCAGCAAGTCAAGAAAAATTACGAAACCGATATCGTTCCGAGTTAAAGTGGATTCGCCGGGGTGCTAAGGCTCGAACAACAAAACAAAAGGCGAGAATTCAACGCTTTGATGAATTGGATTCGAAAATTGAACGGGGATCAAATGATGCGAATTTAGAATTATCCCTTGCGACAACCCGCCTTGGAAAAAAAGTAATCGAGGGTGAAAAATTATCAAAGGCTTTCGGTAATAAAATCATTTTAAAGGACTTTGATTTTTTATTACAATCAGGTGACCGTATCGGTATTATCGGTGCGAACGGATATGGAAAATCGACTTTGCTAAATATTTTAGCTGGAGAACTTGAACCAGATAGTGGAGAAGTAATTGTTGGTTCTACGGTTAAAAGAGTTCATTTTAAACAAGTATTACCTAGCATGAATGAAAATCAACGAATGATTGAATATATTCGGGAAGCTTCCAATGACATAACAGATGCAGAAGGGGTAAGATATTCTGCTGCTCAAATGCTTGAAAGATTTTTATTCCCACTACATACCCACGGTACACCAATTGGAAAATTATCTGGTGGGGAGCGAAAAAGACTTCATTTATTACGCTTACTTATGGAACAACCAAATGTTTTACTACTTGACGAACCGACAAATGATTTAGATATTGAAACGTTAGGTGTGTTAGAAGATTTTATTGAACATTTTCCAGGTGTTGTCATTACGATTTCCCATGACCGCTTTTTCCTTGACCGAATAGCTAAAAAACTTTGGGTTCTCAACGGCCAAGGGAATGTTGAAGTAAATCTTGACATCTATAGTGATTATTTGGAAAAACAAGCATTGGCACAAAAAGTAGAAGCAAAAGAGTTAAAAGAAGTGAAAGAGGAAAAGCCTAAGCAACAAAAAGTCAAAAGTGAAAAGAAAAAACTTTCTTTTAAAGAGCAAAAGGAATGGGAAACTATTTCAGATGATATCGCTAAAGTGGAGGAACAAATCCTTCAGACAGAAGAGGATATTTCGAATGCTGGCGCTGACTATACAAAGTTGCAGCAACTTACAGAAGCACTTGATGAGTTAAATAAAGAATATGAACGTTTAATTGAAAGATGGACTTACTTAGACGACATAGTAAATGGATAGGAGAGATCATATATGAAAATTGTAACAATTGAACCAACACCAAGCCCCAATTCAATGAAAGTTATTGTAGATGAAGAACTACCCTTTGGTAAAAGCTATAATTACACAAAAGAAAACGTTAGTGATGCTCCTGAAGCGATTCGTTCGATTTTAGCAATTGAAGGTGTAAAAGGTGTCTACCATGTAGCCGATTTTTTAGCGGTCGAACGTAACGCAAAATATAATTGGGAATCTATCTTATCTGGTGTCCGGGTAGCATTAGGTGAAAAAGGTGAAGCAACGCAACAAGAAGTGCAAGCTGCCGATCATTTTGGTGAAGTATTTGTCCATGTTCAAATGTTTAGAGGACTACCCCTTCAAGTAAAAGTGTTTGATTCTTCATCAGAACATCGAGTTTCTACCGGTGACCGATTTGTACAAGCGTTCCAATCGATTGAAGTAGATAAATTTGATGATAACTATATTTTAGAAAGAAAATGGGTAGATTTCGGAGTACGTTACGGTGACAAAGAAGACATTGCTAATCAAATTGTAGAAGAAATTTATGCGACATATCCAGAAGAGCGTATTGCTCAAATTGTTGATGCCGCAAGTAAGAAAAATACCGTTACATTAGAACGGGAAAAAGTAACGTTGGAACAGTTTATCGCAGCTAGTGATTGGCAAAAACGTTATCAATTATTAGATCAAATGCCAGATCCGGAAGTAGAGGATTTACCCCTTCTAGAAAAAGCATTAGAAGATGACCAAATGTCCATTCGGCGGCTAGCAACGGTTTATCTAGGAATGATTGAAGATGTGGCGGTTGTACCATATTTAAGTCGTGCTTTAAAGGATAAAAGTTCTTCTGTTCGCCGTACAGCTGGGGATTGTATGAGTGATTTAGGCTTTTCTGAGTTTGAACCATTCATGATTGAAGCGTTAAAAGATCGAAACAAACTTGTACGTTGGCGCGCGGCCATGTTTCTATTTGAAACAGGTACAGAACAATGTTTACCTGCACTGCATGAAGCTGAAAATGATCCGGAATTCGAAGTGAAACTCCAAGTGAAAATGGCCATTGCGCGTATCGAGCAAGGGGAAGAAGCAAAAGGTTCTGTTTGGAAGCAAATGACAGAAAGAAATGTAACTGAATAATATGAAAGACCGCTTGATGAATCCATCAAGCGGTTTTTAAATGGTTAAATTAGATGCTATAAAACTATACCTTTACGAAGTACTTGCTTGTTTTTCTTCAGAAGGATTTGTTTCGATTGTCGTTGTTGGTTTAAATATGATATATAAAATGCTTCCAAAAATTAATATAATCCCAAAGGTTTGTAATAATGAAGGGATAAATGATAAAACGAGTACATCAAGTAAAATAGCCACTACAGGATCGACAAAGGTTAAGACCGATACGACCATTGTAGGTAAATTTCGTATACTATCAAAAAACAAATAATAAACAAAACCGGTGTGGATAATTCCTGTTCCGAGAATGTATAGCCAATTTGAAACGGTTAGCCCATTAAAAACTGTGAAATCACAGAGGGGCAGAAGTATAACAATTCCGACAGTTGTCTGAATGTATGTCATCGAATAGGCTGATAAATTGTGAATCGTTTTACTTGTAAGCATTGTAAGTGCATAACAAATAGCAGATAACAATGCCCAAACAAAGCCAGAATTCATCAATGAATTTATTGATTGGAAATTATCTATTCCAACTATCAAAATACTACCGATAAAGCAGACGACAGTCGCGAGTATAGCTTTTACGGTCATCCGTTCCTTTAAAAATATTGTTCCAAGAATAAGGACTATTATTGGAGCTAAATTGTAAATAGAAATGGTTATAGAAATTGACATTTCGTTAAATGCTTTAAATAAAAATACCCAGTTTAATACTAGAAATATCCCACAAAGACACGTTTGGAGTACTTCTCTTTTATTCCATTGTTCCGTTTTATGACCACCGGTAAAGTACCATAAAATACTTAAAAATAGTGTGGCACAAATACAACGGATGAAAACGAGTTCTACTGCTGGAATACCAGTATTAATCGTAAAAAAACCGATAGAGCCAAAGATGGCCATGGCAATTGCCAGTTTAATGGCTGCACCTATATTCATTTTAATCCCTACTTTCACCCTCAATCATTAACCACTATAGCAAAATACCATAAAAAGATAATATAATTTCAAATTTTTTTGATTATTCTTTTAAAAAATAGAAAAGTCTATGGTTATAGGGGAAATGGTATAAAAATACTGGATGGTTGTAAGTGGCAAAGTTTTTGAGTGTAGAATTGGAGAGTAAAAATATTATGATATAAAAAGATTAGGATTAAGTTTGCTGATGAAAACTTAATCCTTTTCGTTACTTATGTAAGTTATTTTTTGTTATTGAATTGCCATGTGCTGGATAAAGTCATCACGGATCTTTTCGGATTGTTGTTCGCCATCTAAAAGAAGAACGCCGATTTGATAGTCCTTTTGATCATCTTCAACTACGTATTGTAGGTTGACTTCGGATAATTTACCTTCTACATCACAAGATCCTTTATATTCTACGACATGTTGATTTCGTTGGGTTTTAAAATAAACCCATTTTCCTTCTTTACAATGATTAGAAAAAGCTTGGTCAAATGTTTGATTACTAGTTTCGTTAATCGTTTTTTCTTTAATGTACGTAATGTACTCATTATCGGTAATTTCTTCCTGCGGTCCGTAAAAATACCAAAAGATTGCGATGATGAGAATTGGTACGATCCATAAAATGGTACGTTTCGAAACATTTTGCAAAACTATCCCCCCTATTGATGTAAAAATATTATAGCAATCTATGTATACTATTTCTATAAAATGTTGAAATCTTCTACTTCGAGCACTTAGTATATTATTTTGTATAAAATAAATTTAAGTTTTAAATAGTTATTTCGTTAAATGAAAGATTTTAAAAATATAGGATTCTACTTTATACTAATCATTAAGAAGGGGGTATTCTGTCAATGACAAAAGCATTATTAATCGCAGAAAAACCGTCTCTTATGCGTGATATACAAAAAGTATATAAAAAGTTGCAGCTGCCTTTCGAAATCGACTTTGCATCCTTTGTCGGTCACGTAGTGGAATTGAAAGAACCTCATGAATATAAACCGGAATGGAAAAAGTGGGATTTAAATGTTTTGCCAATGATACCAGAACGATATGAATTTCGCGTGAAAAAATCAGCTTATAAAGTATATAAAGAGATTGAACAATTATTAAAAACGAATCATTATGACTTTATTATTAATGCATGCGATGCCGGTATGGAAGGAGAAAACATTTTTTATTCCTTCTATAAAAAAGTTGGTTGCAAGCTTCCGGTGAAACGGTTTTGGACGTCCCAAACGACAGATGGAGCTATCCAAAAAGCGTTGTTACATCTAATCGACGAACAAGATGGACTGATTCGTAACTTACGAAATGCCGCCATGTATCGCTCCATTTTTGACTGGTTAATTGGTTTAAACTTAACGAGGGCGGCTACTGTAAAAGGTGGAAGGGTCATTAAAATTGGGCGGGTGATGACACCGACTCTAGCGATTGTCGTTAAAAGAGAACTAGAAATTCAACAATTTCAACCGGAACCTTACTTTCAAATTGAAATTGAATTAGGGCAATTTAAAGCTCTATGGTTTAATCCGGATAAAAATGAAAATAAATTGAAATCAAAAATAGAGGCGGAACAAATTCTTTCTAACATTGGATCAACAGTAATTGTTCGTGATATGAAAACTGAACGAAAAATAATGACTGCTCCGCCACTCCATTCACTATTAGAGTTGCAAAAGGAAGCGAATAAGTTCTTTGGATTTACTTCATCGGAAACATTAAAAATTGCGCAAAGTTTATATGAAAAGAAACTGATTACATATCCTAGGACCGAGTCAAAACATTTACCAACAGCTTTTGCTCAAAATATTCAAACGAACTTACAATCCTTAAGGTCATTAGAGGAATATGAAGCAATTGTTCAACAAATTGTACAAAATCCAGGGCAAATGCAAAAAACGATCCGTTCTAAAAAATATGTTGACGATAAAAAGTTAACAGACCACCATGCGATTACAGTAACAGAAGTACCGATTGGAAAGAAAAAACTCTCTCCATCAGAGTTAAAGATTTATCATCTTATTGCGAGAAGATTATTGGCAATCTTTTTGCCCCCATATGTAATCGATAAATCGGAAATCCTTTTACAGTCTGAGGAAAACTTCTTTAAAGCAAACGGTAATGTAGTCATTGATAAAGGATATACGATTCTTTATGAAGTATTTAAAAAGAAGCAGGAGGAGCCTCTACCAACACTACGAATTAATGAAGAAATAAGGATTTTTGAGAAAAAATTATTGTCTAAAATGACAGAACCACCCGCTCGATATACGGATAGTACCTTATTAGATGCGATGTTTCACGCAGGTAGATTTATTGAAGATAAGGAACTGCAAAGAATATTAAAGGATGCAGAAGGAATTGGAACTTCAGCAACGCGGGCGGAAATCATTGAAAAGCTCATTTCTATTGGAATGATTGCAAGAAATGGGAAATCCTTTATGGCTACTCAATTTGGAATTGATGTGATTACGAGTATTGGGGAGCATGATATCGTTTCACCGGAATTAACAGCGATATGGAGTAAAAAACTGAAAGATATTGTTGATGGTCAACTTAGCTCAAGCCAGTTTTACAAAGAAATGTTGCAATACGTAAAAAATACGACCCAAGGTTTTATTAATTTAAATATGAATGTTGCAGAAAAAACCATTGAGGTGGTAGGGAACTGTATTCAATGTGGCAGTCCAGTAGTCGAAGGTTTTAAAGGGTATAGTTGCACGAAGAAAGGGTGTAAATTTTTCATCAGTAAATCGATTATGAAGGGGAAAATTACTCCTGTCGATGCGAAAAAATTATTAAGTGGTAAGGAAACAAGGGAAATCCGATTTACTTGGAAAAGTGGTAAAAAGGGGAAAGCCCGATTAAAACTAAATGGCGAAAAATTAGAATTTGTTTTTAGCGCGCCATCCCGAACTAAATAAAAATTGAATGAAATATTTCCTCTCTAAGTTAAGAAATTACACATGAATGTAATGATTTCTTTAACGATGAAGAGGTTTTATTTTTGAAAAAAAGTAAGGATTTTCTATTTAGGATTCTTTTTAAAAGTTATAAAAGAGCGGAAAGAATTGTTATAAAGGAGAAATTTTTCAGTTTTTGTGTTGTCGTTAAAGACTATTAACATAAATCCTCCTATTAATAGGATAGGAAGATTAGAATGGTTGTCTTATAAGAAAATTTGTATGGATATAACAATTATTTCTATCTTGCTAAACCGTCAACATAGTATATAATTAATTGACGAAATTATTTTAGTTTATTACTTGGTACAACGATATTATCCTTTTGTGCATCGTCTAGGAGCGGTGTGCATCTTTTATTTTCGGGTGCTGTTTTGATTTCTATTGGTTTTAGGCAAGTATGCTACCATCCAATAGAAAATGACATATAATAAACTGACCTGAGTAACTGAAGGCCAATTTTCCCATAATATAGTTGCAATTTTGGCTTCTTTCAGGTCCATTATGTTCCTTTTCATTAAATAAGCTTGACGCAAGTTTATAAAATTTGTACACTGTGAACAATCAAATGTTTTTTCAGAAAATACAATTTTTAATAGTAAGGATTTGGTGATATTGATAGTATGTAAATTTGGTGGTACTTCCGTTGCGAACGCAGAACAAATTAAAAAAGTGGCGAATATTGTGAGAGCCAATCCTGAGAGAAAGATTGTTGCAGTATCAGCACCTGGTAAACGTTTTGGCGATGATATTAAAGTAACGGATCTTTTAATCGAACTAGCTGATGCAGCCTTAAATAATGGGGATGTTTCGGGGAAATTACAAATCGTAGTAGATCGATTTAAAGAAATTACCGAAGAACTTGGAATAGATGATTCAATTTGCGATGTTATTGCAAAGGATTTGCAAGAACGGGTCGCTTTAGATAAAACAAATGAATTTTTATTTATAGATAATATTAAAGCTAGTGGAGAAGACAATAACGCAAAATTGATTGCGGAATATTTCAATGCCATTGGTTTACGTGCAAAATATGTTAGCCCCAAAAATAAATTAATATTAAACGATTATCCAGAGCGTACAATTGCACTTCCTGAAGCATATGAAAACTTAAAAGACCTAGGTAAAGGCGATGAAGTAATTGTCTTCCCAGGATTCTTTGGTTATACAAGGGAAGGTATTTTACGTACTTTCGATCGTGGAGGCTCAGACATTACAGGGTCTATTCTTGCGGCAGCGGTTAAAGCGGATTTGTACGAAAACTTTACAGATGTTGATTGTGTATTTTCTGCCAATCCTAAAGTTGTTAATAATCCAGTTGGTATTTCTGAAATTACGTATCGTGAAATGCGTGAATTATCTTATTCTGGATTTACCGTTTTCCATGATGAAGCATTAATGCCTGTCTATAAATTAGGTATTCCAGTTACTGTGAAAAATACAAATAACCCATCTGCCCCTGGAACAAAAATTGTGCCAACACGTGCCTTAACAGGGCGTCCTGTAACTGGGATATCGGCGGATAGCGGATTTTCTATTTTATATGTATCGAAATATTTAATGAATCGTGAAATTGGATTTGGACGTAAACTTCTTCAAATTATCGAGGAAGAAAATATTTCTTATGAACATACACCTTCAGGATTAGACGATATTTCTGTTGTCATTCGTTCAAAACAATTAACAGATGAAGCGGAAGAACGTATTGTTAAGCGGGTAAAAGAGGAATTACATGCGGATGACGTTTATTTCCGTCATGGATTGTCGTTAATTGTAATTGTTGGAGAAGGTATGCGTAACAATACAGGTCTTGCGGCTCGTGCTACTTCGGCCATTTCAAGAACTGGAGCAAATATCGAAATGATTAATCAAGGTTCTTCAGAAGTGAGTCTTGTGTTTGGTGTATTACAGCAAACGGAAAATCAAATTTTACGTGCCCTTTACGACGAATTTTTTGCTCCCATAACAGTCGGCTAGGAAATGACTAGCCGTAAATAAGGAAGGTTCTACAGACATACTGTAGAACCTTTTTACTTTCTTAAACCATCATTTTCATCTAGTATTGTATAGTGGAAAATAATTTGAAATATTGGTGAAGAAATAATGAAAACATATGAATACATACACCCGGAAAATATTGAATATACGGGAGAAGTGGCAATAAGAGAAGACAAGGGAGAAACAATAGCCCATTCAAGACGGGTTTACAAACATTTTTTTCAACGGATCATTGACTCTATATTTGATTATCGCTATTTTTTAAAATACGATGTTGTGGATACAGAGGGGAAACAACTATTCACAGTGAAAAAAATCAGTAGAAGAGGAAAGCTTTGGTTTGAAGGATACGATATCCAATTAAACAAAAAATATGTTATTTCTTATGAAAATTGGCGAATTGGCATTCCAACCCTTTATATAACTGATGGAGACATAAAAATTCAATTGGAAAAGGAAATGGAAGACTGGTCAAAGTTTATTTATAATGATCAAGTGATAGCTGAGTGGAAAGCAGAGTATATGGAAGATCAATTCCATATGGTGCTACATATTCATGATCAAAGTCCAATCCAAAAACCGGAATTTTTCATCGCAATTTGCCAAGCAACTTTATTTGTTGGCGCATAATGAAGGAGTGTAATTTATGAACGTTGTTTTTGTCATTACGAAAACGGGAGAAGAAATTTTGGAAATGGTGTCCAATGATGTAGCTGGTCTTCTTGCAGCAGTAAAAGGGGATAGTGTAACATTTCCCTTCGGTAGTTATCAATATGATTTTCATACATTAGACCATTATTTAGAAAATGGAGTTTATCGACAAGAACTCGTTATTTATTTAAAAGAAGAAGACAATCAATTGACTGTCATCCCTGAAACAACAGTTTGAACGTCATGAAAAGTGAGGCTAAATAGTGGTTCAACTATTTTTTATTGGAATTGTATGTTATCTTTTTTTGTTTCTATTAGCAAAACTAAATATTTTTAATGGACTAACTCGTATTTTATCTGTCATAAATATGGTTATTGTCATTGGTTTTGGACTGTTTGTACTAATAAAAACAGGTCTTTTACGTACTATAGCTACTTTTATTAGTTTACTCATCATTCGAATGTCCGAATTGGTGACGGATTTATTTTAAAACCATTTAGAAATTAAATGGGAAGTTGAATCGTAAGCAAACTTTGTGTAAATGAAAGTAAACAGTTGTTATAATGAAATTGGTAATAAAAAAGAAAGAGGGCGATATATGATGAACGCTTATGATGAATATATGAAAGGCATTGTGCAACCAATGCGCCAAGAATTAGTAGATGCAGGTTTCACAGAATTAACAACTGCCGATGAAGTAAATGAATTTATGGCGACAACAAAAGGAGTTTCTTTAGTAGTTATTAACTCAGTATGTGGTTGTGCAGCAGGGTTAGCACGTCCAGCAGTTCGCCAAGCTATTGAAGAAGTAAAACCCGATCATTTAGTAACGGTATTTGCAGGTCAAGATCGTGAAGCGACAGCTGCTATGCGCAGATTTTTTGAGGAAATTCCTCCAAGTTCACCGTCTATTGCAATTTTACGGGACGGTCAATTAGAGTATTTTATTCCACGTGAACAAATTGAAGGATATCCAGTAGAGCAAATTACGGATCATCTTGCTGGTGTTCTGAAACAAGCATGTGCCAAGTAACTGTCGTGACAACAGCTGGGAGACCAGATGAGTTATCCATGATGCTTGCTAAAAAAGCATGTGAGGAATTAAATGTACCCTTCGAACCAAGGAAAAAGCGATCTGTTACGAAAATAAGCCAACTATTAGACGCCAATGTAATCGTAGCAGGAAAAAATCGATATGAATATTATCCGAAAGGTGCTCAAACACCTTTCTTTTTTCATCCTAATTCAGCAGCCTTTCGTTTAAAGCGGGTTGCCCGTGGGGAAAAGGAACCTTTTTTACAAAGCTGTCAACTTGCAGAAGGTCATTCTTTTTTAGACTGTACTTTAGGAATGGGTTCGGATGCCATGTTAGCTGCGTATGCGGTAGGAGAAAAGGGGCGAGTTGTCGGCTTAGAAGCTGATCCGAATGTAGCTTTCATTGTGCGTAATGGAATGAAAACCTACGATACATCCGAACTACCATTAACAAACTGTATGCGTCATATTGAAGTCGTTCAAAGTGAAGCAGTTGCCTTTTTAAAACATCAAAAAAACGATTCCTTTGACGTTGTCTACATGGATCCAATGTTTGAAGAAGTTATTGAAGAAGCAAATAATTTCGAAGCATTAAGGGAAGCGGGACGTCATATTGAGCTTTCAGATGAATGGGTGATGGAAGCGATAAGGGTGGCTAAAAAACGAATTGTTTTAAAGGCCCACTATAAATCAAAGTTATTTGATCGCTTTCATTTTCAAAGGGAAATCCGATTTACTTCGAAATTCCATTATGGCGTAATAGATAAGTGAAATATTGTGTTAAACGGCTGTAGTATCAATGGATTTTACTTTACAGTGAAATGATGTTATAATGTCTATATGCTATTTTAGGGTAGCAGGTAAATAAATTTGGCGTTTCGCTAGAGTTTTTGAAGATACTTATTCACACTGGCGCAAGTATAGGCTTGCAAGGACGCGAAAGTAGGTAGGGTTTGCGTTGCTTAAGTTAGAAGGCGTTTAGTGGAATTTTACCGCGGTTAAGAACGATGCATGTTGTGCATCTATTTATAAAATTCCCCTGATGATAGGGTTGAGATTTAATTTATTTATATGTTACCTTTGAATGCTAAAGGGGTGCCTGATAAATCAGGCACCCCTTGTCTAATTTTCAGAATGAAAAAAGCTACTAAACAGTAGCTTAGGATTTACCTTTATTAGTCGGTAAAGCACATTGAAGTTAAATAACCTAATAATACAAATAAGCCAATTCCGATAGCAGCAGTCATTCAGTTGAACCTCCCTTGTGAAAAAAACAAGCTTTATTTACTTACTTATTGTACAATGAATTAGAAAAAGTTGAAACCTTTTAATGTGTAAAACGTATATATTAATAGAAGCTTTTTACAATATTGTGCGAAATTGAAGGTGATTCCATGAAAAAATGGCTACAAAAAACGCTTGTTATAACCGTAGCATTACTAACGTTTGGGTTGATAACGCCTAACCATGAGATATGGGATGCATTAGAAAATGGACACGGTAATAACGGTTCTTCAGATAGTACTATTCAAAGTAATGCCTCAAACGAACAAGTTACAACTGTTGTTGAAGATGGTTATGCTATTGAACAGTCTGAAGATAAACAAGATTTGGATTCCATCCTATTCGCAGCGAAAGAACAATCATACATAAAGTTTGGACCTAGAATCGCACCAGTTATTGGTCAAGAATTTGAAGAAAAAATTTTCCCGAAATTAGAAGAAGTCATTACGATGACATTATCTAGTTTGGACGAAGACTCAATAAAATATTTAGCAATTACAGATCGACCAAGTGGCCAATATGGAGAAAAAATTTTCCATATTTCCGATGGGACAAGCGGTAAAGATTTAATCCGTTTCCATGTGCGAACTGAAAAACGCCCACAAGACGGTTATTACTACAATTTCCATTACCACACTTCAAAAGATAAATTTGTTGCCCACCATTCATTAGGTGATATTTTTTATTCGAAAAATACTCCACCAAAATGGTTATCTTAAAACGCTGCCCATCATAGGCGGTGTTTTTTTAATGAAAATTGCTACTTTGAAAAGTGACAAACGAGCAAATAATTAATGGGTGAAAGAGTAAAGACAAAACGAATAACTGTCGCATAAAATGAGTAAATTACAAATAAATAAACTAATTTCACGCTTAAATAGTGAAAAATTTCTAATTACAAGGTAAAATAAGAATATTAAAACAATGAGGAGGATGCCGATGATAACCGGTCAGTTAGAGCGAGCGTTTCAATTAGCAGAGAAACATAAACTCGACGTAAGTACAATTTTGGAACTAAACAAAATTATTATGAAGGAGGTTAATTCAACTCCGAAAGTAGAAGATAAAATTCTTCAACAAATTATTCAAATTATTGAAAACAATAAACAGATTTTACGGGAGGCAACATAACAATTGGAAAAACAAATTGAATTGTATGATGATTTAGACACATTTGATTAAAGGCGCTGCTCAGCATAAGGAATAAGAGCAGCGCCTGTTTTTGTTTTATGCCTATTGGTTTATTTATCCAAATCTAATATAATTACATAAAATTCACAATTGGGAGTTTAGTTTTGTACATATTTATTTTAAGACATGGTGAAACAGAAGCAGATCTACTCGATGTTCATGAAGGACGAGCAGATTTTCAATTAACTAAAAAAGGTTACCTTCAAGCAAGTAAAATAGCGAAATACATTACAAATCATTATCAACCTGACGTCATTATTTCTAGTCCGATGACGAGAACAAGACAAACAACTGAGCATATTTTAAGATATTGTGATACGTATGTTGAGTTTGATGAGAGACTGATGGAGTGGAATAATGGTGTACTTGCTGGAATGAAACGAGCAGAAGTGATGGAGAAATTTCCGTTGCCACGAAACGGTCGCCCATTAACAGAAGCAATTGAAGAAGGTGAATCAGAATTGGCTTTTCGCCATCGTGTTGAAGAAGTCATATTTGAGATGCTTGAAAAACATAAAGATTGCCATCGGATATTAATTGTAAGTCATGGTGGGACTATTTCGCACATTATGAACATATTACTTAACCATTCTATAAATGAGCAGGTTATTTTTCCAACTTCAGATGTAGGACTTCATTGTATCGAAATTAAAAATGAAAAGAAAATAGTCCATTTTGTAAATTCAACTTTAAATGACTGATAATTCTGTATTTTGTTCGTTTTCACTGCTCAAATTGATTTTCAGAGAAAACATTTAATAACAACTATCCGCCATTAGATTTAGAATTATTGAATTTGCTGCTTGTTGGTTTTCGGATGCAGCGCAAACAGTTATTAGTAGTGGTGGTAGTTCGTTTCAATTAGCTGTGAGGTGATTAGATGAATAAAGTTTTGGCAATCTCGATTTTAGGAATGGGTTTAACTGGTGCCGTTTTAATTATATCGATCCCTTTGTTGTTCAAATCCCCAATAGGAAATATGTTGCAGATGGTTACTGGTTCTTCAACAATAGCTTTCGTTATTTTTGCTATCTTAGCTTTAATAGCTCGTCGGCGATTAGATGAAAAAAGTGAGTAATCTATTTGTTTGTATTATGGGATAGACAAAAATTTGTCTACTCCTTTTTTACGTAGAATGAATTTGAATATGGCGATAGTCAGTGGAAAGTAGCTGTGCGGACCGAAGAGTGGATAAGAGCTAGTCTCTATTGACTACCTTACAGCACCCGCTTCCTTTTGGGCAATAAACAAATTATTCCTTATCTAGGTTAGCACTTGATACTTAAGAATCGTTTAAAACCCTGTTCTTTAACAAGAAGTCTTCCTCTAAAATTGTAAATGTTCTTGTTATGAAATTCACTTTTACAAGTTCCTTTAAAAATATCTGCAAACTTCATTATTAATGTTTATTCTATTCCCATCAATATTTAAAAGGGAATAGTGGCAAGGTACAATGTTTTGAAATAGATAAAATGATTGCCTAACCCAGTTAGTACTTTAATGGTAATAAGTAAAATGATGAATATCACAAATTTTTCATTAAGTCTATTTGCTAATTTCTTTCCCTCTATAGGAGTCTTTAGTTGTGCTTAGAAAAATTATCATTGGTCTATTTTTCATATTTTATACATATGTTTAATTAAGAAAAAAGAATAGAAATGAAATTAACTTTCTAAAGGAAATGGAAGGCGTTTGAAGGCAACAGTTGTCAGTAAAATGGTTGGTGCTAATATAGAGGATAATACATTTTTAGTATGGATAACTAGAAATGAAGAGGGTGAAGAGATGATGAATAGTGAATATGAAACTAAAGATTTAGAAGTTGAAATATTAAAACATAACATTCGGAAAATGAAGGTTATGAATCAGATTTTTACTATTGTCATTGTGATAATCATGCTCGTCATCAATTTTTTATCCTTATTTCCTTCTTTACAATTTCCTCAAAATGCAGGTAGTCATTTGGGGTATATCCTATTACTTGTTTTTCATTTAGTCATTTATTCTATATTTCGATACCGTAAAATACATTTAACTCCATTGAATAATAAAAAAATGGCGTTTTTTATTAACTTCTATGTTACGTTTTCATTATCTTTAGCAGCACTCGTTTCGATAAAAGATTTAACTCTATATAATCCTTTTCTTATTTATACATTTATTTTATTTACTTGTAGCTCCTTTTTAATTTTAAAAGCGAAACAATTTCTACTTCCGCTAATCATTTCAAGTTTTATTTTACTTATAGGCCTATATAGTGAGCATGGTGAGTTCTCTGTTTCTTATTTACAATGGGTTTATATCGCCATTCTGCTTCCGACTTCCTTTTTACTTTCCCGTTCTCATTATGTATCCTTTGAGAAAAACTTTTATCGTCAATTGGAAATGTTAAAAGAAAGAAATCATACTCGAAGTTTAACCGAGAAGTTGAAAGAAGCAAATGATCAGCTAGAATTACAAACTTTACTTGATCCACTTACGAATTTATATAATCGAAGGGCTTATAATGAATATTTGGAAAAGTTGCAATTACAAACGTTACAATCACCGATTTTACTTTCAGTCGTGATGATTGATGTCGATTGTTTTAAATTGTACAACGATACATATGGTCATATGGAAGGTGACAATGTATTAATTCAAATCGGAATATTATTAAAAGAGCTATCCGAACAATGGAATTGTTTTACTACACGATGGGGTGGGGAAGAGTTTATATTATTATTAACGGACGTTTCAGAGCAACAGGTAGACAATATTTGTCAAAAAATACAAGATGGAGTTTCAAATTTAAATATTCATCACCGTTCATCTACGATTTCTTCGACAGTAACGGTAAGTATAGGTGCTTGTACAAAGAGAATTTATAAAAAAGAGGAAATCACTCATTGTATAAACGAAGCAGATGCTGCCCTCTACTATATTAAACAACATGGTCGGAATAACTATGAACATCGTTCTCTTATACATGTACCATAAATCTATGAAAGTATTTTACCCTCATATTTTTAAAGGCCACATTATCTGTTATAATGAAAAAATTAGAGCAAGGAGTGTGGTAGAAATGGAACATCCAGATACTACTTATTTAAATTTATTACAACATATTTTAGACAACGGTGTAACAAAGGAAGACAGAACAGGGACCGGCACAATGAGTGTATTTGGGCATCAAATGCGGTTTGATTTATCGAAGGGGTTTCCGTTATTAACGACAAAACGGGTGCCTTTTAAGCTAGTTGCAAGTGAATTGTTATGGTTTATAAAAGGAGATACAAACATTCGTTATTTATTACAAAATAAAAATCATATTTGGGACGAATGGGCTTTTAAAAAATGGGTAGAATCAGAGGATTATCAAGGTCCAGATATGACAAACTTTGGTTTGAGAGCAGCAAAGGATACCGAGTTTGCTAAAGTTTTAGAGGAACAGATGTCTATTTTTAACAATAAAGTTTTAGAAGACGATGTATTTGCCGAAAAGTATGGGGAATTAGGGCCTGTTTACGGTAAACAGTGGCGTTCATGGCCAACTTCAAACGGTGAGACGATCGATCAGTTGAAAAAAGTCATCGACCAAATTAAAAATAATCCTGATTCAAGAAGACTAATCGTAACTGCCTGGAATCCTTCTGAAGTCGATGATATGGCATTACCGCCTTGTCACGCTTTTTTCCAATTTTATGTGGCAAATGGTAAGCTTTCGTGCCAGTTATATCAACGAAGCGCTGATGTATTTTTAGGTGTTCCGTTTAACATTGCATCGTATGCATTGTTAACCCATCTCATCGCCCACGAATGTGGACTGGAAGTAGGAGAATTTGTTCATAGTTTAGGGGATACGCATATTTATTTAAACCATTTGGAACAAGTAAAGGAACAGCTACAAAGAGAACCGAAAGAGTTGCCGACGTTGAACATTAATAAAAATAAAACATCGATTTTTGATATGGAATTAGAAGATATAACAATTGAAAATTACAATCCACATCCAACAATTAAAGCACCGATTGCGGTGTGAAAAACGAAGCACACTGCTATTTATTAAACAATAACAGTGTGCTTATTTGTTATTCACTAATCCAAAGGGTTAATAGTTCATCCAATCGATGTTCTAATTTTTCTAATTCCTTTTGATAGGTGATATTATTTGTTTGAGTAAATTGCTGTTTTTTCTTTTCTATTTTTTGTTCCAGCTGTTCAATTTGTTGTTCAATTGAAATAGTCTTTTCTTGTTTTTCTTCAGATGGACGATCAACTTTTTGAACGGTTGTACGCTCACTATGCTTTTGACGAGCCCAACTATAGTTTCCTTCGTATAAAAACAGTTGTTGAGCTTCTAACCAGGCGATTCGATGGAACAGCTGATTGATAAAATACCGGTCGTGGGAAACTGCGACAACGGTCCCTTCAAACTGTTGAATCGTTTCCTCTAATACTTCCCGGGATTCGATATCCAAATGATTCGTTGGTTCATCTAATATTAGCAAATTAATGTCTTGTTGCATTAATTGGGCTAAACGAAGCCGCATTTTCTCGCCTCCGCTTAAGTTCTTTACCTTTTTAAATACATCATAGCCATAAAATAAAAACTTGGCTAAAATATGTCGGGCATCGCCTTCGTTCATAGATATATTCTCTCGAAACACATCAATTAATCGGGCGTTTACATCGTTATATAAAAACTGTTGGGAAAGGTAACCTATTTTCACATTACTGCCGATTCGACATTTCCCTTCATCTTGAATAACATCACCAGTAATCATTTTTAATAATGTAGATTTACCAGTGCCATTGGAACCTACAATTGCAAAACGATCTTGCCAATTGAGTTGGAATGAAACATTTTGAAATAGCAATTTATCAAAGGTTTTACTAACGTTTTCGAATAGAACGACATCTTTTCCGCTACGATCATTTACTTGTAACTTAAGCTGCATTTTTTTCCCAATCGAAGGTTTTTTCACTAGCTCAATCCTCGCCAACGCCTTTTCCATACTTTTTGCTCGTCGATGGAGGGAAGCGTTTGGGGGATTCGCTTCATTTGCCCACTGTTTGAGCCTTTTAATGGTTTCTTTCATCTTCGTAATTTTCTTTTGTTGTTCTTCGTATTGTGTAAACTCGCTTAATATACGTGCTTCCCGTTCTTTTATAAAGGCATCATAATTTCCTATATAAGGGTAGGCAACTCCATTATCAATTTCAATTACTTTCGTGACGACTTCATTCATAAATTGTCGATCATGGCTAACAACAATTAACGTTCCTGAATAATGACTCAAGTAACTTTCTAACCATTCGATCGCTTCCATGTCTAAATGGTTCGTTGGTTCATCTAAAAGTAAAATGTCAGGATTTGTTAATAAAATTTGTCCGAGCATTACTTTTGTTTTTTCGCCACCACTTAGTAAATGGAATGGTGTATTAAGTAGGGTTTTAATGGAAAGACCATTTGCAATCATTTGAATTTGAGCATCCATTTCATAACCGCCTTGGGCGATAAATTGTTCCTGTATTTCACCGTATTGTTTTAATAACTTTTGTAAATTGTTACTATTTCCCATTTGTCCTTCTAATTGTTCCATTTGATGTTGCATATGAAGTAAAGGGGAAAAGGCTTCTTTCAATACGTCATAAACGAAACTATTTTCATAGGGTGGTATTTGATGTAAATAACCAATTGTTGCCCCTTTCTTTTTAATGATTCGTCCTGCGTCAGGGGTTTCTATATTTGCGAGCATTTTTAAAATCGTTGTTTTACCACAACCGTTTCGTCCAACAATAGCTACTCGTTCTCGTTCATGAATATCAATCGTTAAATTTTCAAAAATAATTGATCCACCGTAAATTTTTGTTATGTTTTCCGCTTTTATCGACACTGTGATTTCCTCCATTTTATACACAGTGAAGCCAAACAAAAAAGACTGCTCGATTAACAAGCAGTCTCTTCCTAATTGTGAAAAGAATGGCTAATCAGCTGTGTTTTCGATTTATTTCATTAAAAAAGGGCAGACTAATCCCGTTAATGGCAAAATCGAAAGTAATGACACGTGCAAAATAGTGGTAACAATTCATTTCCACACATGTCGTCACAGCTAATTGATTCATTCTCTTCACCTCCGTTCAAGTTAATTACATATAGTATATTCACTATTGGAAAATATGTCAATTCCCTTACTATTTTGAAAAATTATCAACTAGTGAACAATCATCTAGTAAATCACCTTTGATGATCAAGAGGTGATTTTTTTTATCGGCTATCTATGTTATTATCAAAATACGTATTGTAATCATTTATGCCTTATTTAAGGGAGCTGCAATATGAAAATAATTGTTCTAAATGGAAGACTTTTTGAGAAACTGAAAGGTTTTTTGAACGAATTCATAGAACAAATAGAAAAATAAAATATGAAGTTATTGTTTAAGTGTAAGATGATAATAGAATATACTTTTAAAGTTATGTTTTAACGAAACATCTCCTAAACGTTAACTAAAGATTTATTGGAGGATTACGATGAATTACAAAATTATTAACAAACAAGTATTTGAACAAGCACAATTACGTTCGGTTTCCGACGTTCCATTTACAGAAGAAGAACTTGAAAACGGTATGAAATTAGCGGTATCTAGAGCGGATGATACCCTTGCACTATATTTAATAGACGTGGATGGTCAGAAAAAATTTGATGTCCGTTGGGATGATTCTTCAGAAGTTTTTAGTGGTTGGTATTCGGCTTGGGATAATTTCTCATGGTGCTTATCAGTAGTGGATGGTCAAAAAACAACGAATTAAGCATCTGTTACAACAAAAAAGGCTTCAATCCTTTAAGGATTGAAGCCTTTTTTAATGGATTTTCCAATGGATAAATTATTCACATAACAGAATTTGTCTAACAAATAAATGTTTCTTCGCAACACAACGATCGCTAATTGTAAAACCGGATTTTTCAATTAAATGATCAATCGTATCGACGGTTACGATGACCGCTTTATCTGCAATTCGTCTTGCGTTTTGAATAATTTCATATTGTTGTTCACGTGTTATATGCGTATAAATATTGTATGGTAAATCGATTATCGCTACATCATAATGCTCGTTAACTTCCGAAATCGGTCCCTTCGTAATTGTACCTTCTAGTCCAAAATAAGCGATATTTTCCCTTGCTCCTATACATACGAGGGGGTTAATATCCCTTCCGACAATATCAATCCCCATTGATAGAGCTTCAATCACTACTGTTCCAATTCCGCAGCATGGATCAATGACAGAAATACCAGCTGGTTTAGGAACGGCAATATTGGCAATAGCTCGAGCCACTCTCGTGTTTAAAGCAGTAGAATAACTGTTTGGTTTATGTAAGTGTTCACGCCAGACGGAAATACTTTTTTCGTATTTTCCGAAATACCAGTTATTTTCAATCGAAATTAATCCGAAAATTATTTCAGGATGATCTAAATCTGGCTCTCCGTCAATACATAATCCAACTTCACGTTCAATGGCCCGGCGCTCTGGATGGGGAATTTTTTTTGTTTCCCCGATATCCATCTTGTTTAAACAAACGACTTTAAAGGTAGTAGCTGTTTCTTGCATCTCTTTCAAAGAATCTTTTATCTCAGATAAATGGTGGGCTTGAAAGATGACTTGTAGTCGCTCTTCAATAAATGGGCTACGACTTGGGTCTACTTTAACATCGCTAATCATATAATTTGAAGTTGTATCGGTACCAAAAAAGGAACGCATCTCCATTCGACAAAGATCGAATTCATCTTTATGGTGAACGTAAGTGTAAATATAAGTGTCGTAATCTTGTAGGTTATTCAAATAATCATCCTTCATTCTATTGATATTCAATTGATTTTGTTAATTGATCTAAAAAGTGATAAGTAATCGATAAAACTTGTTCTATTGATTGTTCTTCGTGGAAACCTTCCATAAAATCGATTGGGATATTTAGTTCCCATAAACCTTCTTCACCAGAAAAACTACAACTATAAAAAGCATTTTCACCATGTAAATGTTCAGCTAAATAGGATTTAATCCCATCTGCATGTTTTTTTTGCACTTTAAACCCAAGCAAAACCATATAAGTTTTAAATACGTCATCGACTTCAAAGGATAAGGCATCCGTCTTAATATTTTCAAAGGAAGGGGATTCAATATAAAGGAATTCGTTCATATTTTGTTTCAAATGTTGAATTGAGGAAGTAAGAAAGGAATAATTTTCTTTTGAAATTAATTCTTCACTGTCTTTATCACAACGTTCAATGTAAACTTCTGTAAGCTTCATCTGAGGGAAACCTCCTAATTTTTTGTAGTATGTTTTTTCACAAAAATAGACAGCCTTTTAGCTGTCTTCTGTAACGTTATTGTTTATACAAGTGTACCATAATTTTCGGTAAATGTTAAAATACCAACAATTAATTTAACTTAAATAAACTTTTCGTCCAGATTTCTGTTGATGTAGGATGATTGCTTTCAAATAGATGAAATTTTGAAGCGTATGGAATGAACTCTTGATTAATGAAAGGTTTTAATGATTTTGGGCACGCATTAATTAAAATGGAATCTTTTTTTAATGTTTCAATTTGTTTTAAAAAGTCATTTTTTATTTGGGGCATTTCTGTCCACATTTTAACCCAAATTTTATCCCGTAACTCACGATAATTATTATTCATTGCTTTTTCATGGATAAAATGTAAAGAAGTTTGATAATGAACCGCATTTATAATAATCACTCGGTATTTATGTTGCTCCTCTATAACCTGATATTCGTTTAAAGTGCGAATTAATTGATTCATGTTCTTTTCTATTTTTTTCCCTGTTAGTCCTTGAGCAGCTCCAATAGGTGTTAGTTTTTCTTTATTTTGTTCATACTCGTCAATATGAGGGGATTCTAAAATAATTGCAATCGTTTTGTTTTTATAATTACTAGTAATTAAATCATCTTCAAAGTTGGAATTGGAAACAAGACTATTTTTCATTTGAGGTGTTTCAATTAGTATTTTATCATCGTTTAACTCAACAAAAAATCGAGTAACATTTTGAACTTGCTTATTCTTTTTAAAAAAGGAGCGTTTAAGGGTAATCACTTGTTTCTCTTTATCCACATTCAAATATTTACTATTACTTTTAACTAAATCGTCATAAACTGTCTCGCTAATTTCTGTGTTAATGGGATATCCTTCTAATTGAATGGATGATTTTTGTTTCATTAACGTAATCAAAAAATCACTTCCTTTATCTTTTTATTATGAAAACTATTAGCAATGAAAAATGTCTATCATTTATTTATATTAAAATTTTTGTAAAAATATGAATAAAAACGTATAAAATAGAATAGGAAAATGTCTAAAAAAGTAGGAGAGAAAATATGATTTCATTAATTGTCGCCCATGACAAAAATCGAGTTATTGGATACGAAAAGAAAATGCCTTGGCATTTACCTGGAGAGTTAAAATATTTCAAAGAACAAACGATGGGTAAACCGATGATAATGGGAAGAAAAACTTTTGAATCGATCGGTAGACCATTACCTGGCAGAAGAAATATTGTCATTACAAGAAATGAAAACTATACGGCAGAAGGGATCGAGGTCGTTTCAAGCCTGGAGGAAGCATTAAAGCTTGTTTCGAACGAAGACGAAATAATGATTATCGGTGGTGAACAAATTTTTAAATTGGCCCTTCCGATAGCAGACCGTCTTTATATAACGAAAATCGACTATGAATTTCAAGGAGATACGTTTTTCCCAGAGTATGATGGGGAGGAATGGACGATAGTTTCCAAAAGTGAACCGATCGAAGTGCCGGATGGGTATGCATATACTTACTATATTTATGATAGAAAAAAATAACCATCTTACAAAAGTTTTCGCCAACTGTAAAAAGGGTGAAAACTTTTTTATTTTATTTAAATTTTTCTAAATAATTTGAAACTTAATGACGAATTAAACGTACATAAGTTATAGGATTATTTTGGAAGATGAGGTGATATTGATTGGGCGGTTTAGAACTCCATACGATTTACCTATTTACTTTAATTATTGTAGGTTGCATCACGATTGTTTACCTATTGTTCTCCGAAGTTTTTGATGGTGTGTTTGAAGGCATTCCGTTTATTGATCCAGCTGTCATTTTATCCTTCATTACCATTACATCTGCAGCAGGTTTTTTATTAGAAAAATATAGTTCTATGACAAGTTTAATAATCCTTATAATATCTTGTATTCTTTCTGCTATTGTTAGTGCCATTATTTATTATTTCATACTTGTCCCATTAAAAAGTGCAGAAGTTTCTTTAGCTTACACGGAAGAATCCCTTGGTGGTCAAGTGGGAAAAGTGATTGTTCCAATTCCAGTAGATGGATTTGGTGAAATCGTAATCGAAACGGTCAATGGAGTCATATCGAAACGGGCGACAGGATTTGATAACGAAGCGATTGATTATGATGAGGAAGTTCTCGTCATCGAAGCAAAGGAGGGCACCGTTTATGTAAAGAAATACGAATCAACTTTTCAATTTAAATAATTAAGGGGGAATTATTATGATGCTAAGTACAATGATTATTATTGGGGTCGCATTGTTTATCATTGTGGCCATCGTTGCGGTTTATATTACAAAATACAAAACAGTGGGACCAGATGAAGCATTGATTGTAACAGGTAGTTTTTTAGGATCAAAAAATGTCCACACAGATGACTCGGGTAACCGCATTAAAATTATTCGTGGTGGAGGAACATTCGTTTTCCCGGTATTCCAACAATCTGAACCACTTAGTTTATTATCTAGTAAACTAGAAGTAACAACTCCCGAAGTTTATACAGAACAAGGAGTTCCTGTAATGGCCGACGGTACGGCTATTATAAAAATTGGAGGATCTATTTCAGAAATCGCCACAGCAGCAGAACAATTTTTAGGGAAAAGTAAACAAGATCGAGAAAATGAGGCGAAAGAAGTTTTAGAAGGTCATCTCCGCTCCATTTTAGGGTCAATGACAGTGGAAGAAATTTATAAAAATCGAGATAAATTCTCCCAAGAAGTGCAACGAGTTGCAACGCAAGATTTAGCGAAAATGGGGTTAGTCATCGTATCCTTTACAATTAAGGATGTTCGCGATAAAAATGGTTATTTAGATTCTTTAGGGAAGCCGAGAATTGCCCAAGTAAAACGGGATGCCGATATAGCAACAGCCGAGGCTGAAAAAGAGACACGTATTAAGAAAGCGGAAGCAGAAAAAGAAGCCCAAAAAGCTGAATTGTTACGGGCGACAGAAATTGCAGAGGCAGAAAAGGAAAATCAATTAAAAGTTGCAGAATTCCGACGTGAACAAGATGTGGCGAAAGCCCATGCGGACCAAGCTTATGAGTTGGAATCAGCCAAGGCAAAACAACAAGTAACAGAACAAGAAATGCAAATTAAAATTATTGAACGTCAAAAGCAAATTGAGTTGGAAGAAAAAGAAATACTACGTCGAGAGAAACAATACGATTCCGAAGTGAAGAAAAAAGCGGATGCGGATCGTTATGCGATTGAACAAAATGCTGCCGCTCAAAAAATGAGAGAATTGGCACAAGCAGATGCTGAAAAATATCGTATTGAATCGCTAGCTAAAGCTGAGGCGGAAAAAATTCGTTTGGACGGGTTAGCAAAAGCTGATTCGGAACGTGCACAAGGTGAAACGGAAGCAGAAATTATTCGATTAAAAGGTTTAGCTGAAGCTGAAGCGAAACGAAAAATTGCTGAAGCCTTCGAACAATTCGGTCAAGCGGCAGTACTTGATATGATTATTCGTATGATGCCAGAGTATGCAAAAGAAGTAGCAAGTCCGTTATCTAACATCGATAAAATTACAGTGGTTGACACAGGAAATGGGGAAGGTGGCGGTGCAAACCGCATTACATCTTATGCAACGAACTTAATGTCCTCACTCCAAGAAACGTTAAAAGCTTCTTCCGGGATTGATGTAAAAGAACTCATCGAAAATTTTTCAGGTAAAAGAACATTCGATCAACCGATTCAACAACTAGATGAAAAGGAAGAAGAGAAACATTTAGTATAAATATGTTATCGTAATGAACAAAGCGATTAATCATATGATAACGACTAAAATTTATAGTATAATGCAAAAATACTTTAGTAGTTGTATAAAAAAGGAGTTATCATATGGTTTCTGTCATTATAAGTTTTGGAAGATTGATGAAAGCGTTGTTTCATGCAGTGAAAGAGCCTAAATTTGTTAGCATTTTAACAACAGTTGCTTTCATCGTTTTATCTGGTACTTTGTTTTATTCTAAATTTGAAGGTTGGTCTTATCTTGATGCTGCCTATTTTGCAGTCGTCAGTTTAATTCCTACAGGAGTGAATACGAACCTTACCCCTTCGACAAGTGGAACAAAACTGTTTACGATTTTGTATTTAATTATAGGTACCGGTTTAATGTTTGCGTTACTTTTGACATTAGGTCGTTCGATGATTAAAGAGTCTCCGAAAAGAAAATACCGCTTAAATAAAAATATACACATTGATGAGACTGAAGTGCCGACTCAGTTGAAAACAAAAACATTACCAAACAAAAAATGATAAAAGAAGTCCTAAGTTGGAGAGAACTAGGACTTCTTTTTTTGACATCTTGTTGACATATAAGGATGTTATAATATGTTGAAAAAAAGAGATGCGTATCGAAAAGGGTGATTCTCTAGTGAGCAAAGTAATGATTGTTGAAGATGAACTGGCCATCAATAAAGTGTTAAAAGCCTACTTAGTAAAGGAAGGATATGACGTTATACAAGTGTTTACAGGGCTAGATGCTATGACTAATTTTATAAATGAAAATCCTGATTTAGTATTATTAGATGTGATGTTGCCTGGAAAAGATGGTTGGACGATATTAAAAGAAATTCGTCAAAACGGCAACTGTCCAGTCATTATGTTAACGGCTTTAGGTGATGTCCATTATAAATTAGAAGGATTCCATGAAGGAGCAGATGATTATATCGCAAAACCGTTTAATGCAGATGAAGTGGTAGCCCGTGTAAAGGCAGTATTAAAAAGATCCTCCTTCATCCAAATGGATACAGTGAAATTTGGCCAATTAGAAATAGATTTTAAAGGGCATTCGGTTTATTTAAACGGAGAAGAGGTCGTGTTAACGCCACGAGATTTATCAGTACTATTGTTTCTAGCAGAACACCCAAATCAAACATTTACACGGGACCAGCTTATTGAACAAGTGTGGGGGTGGGAATATGATGGCAGTGATCGGGCGGTAGACTTAGCCATTAAGCGGCTTAGAAAAGCCCTTGCCCATTGGCCACCAGAGCAAGGGGAAATTAAAACTTTAAGAGGGTTAGGTTATCAATTCCATGTCTATAAAAAATAAACGAGTTTCCTTATTAACTTATTGGACGAGTAGATATGTATTAACATTATGTATTGGCTTGCTCATTATATCGCTTATTTTCGCGATGTGGATACGTCATACAACATTAGAATATCGTCTTGAAATGATGACGTTTATGGCAGAAGATACAGTGAAAAGAATTACGGATACACCAAAAGAGTTGCCTAAATCGATTGAAGAAAGAGATTGGTTTAACTTTCGAGACATCGATCCAATTGTTTACATCGTTGATCAAACGGGAGAGTTGGTTTCTGTCAATAGACCTTTTAACCCACTCGTTGATATTGATTTTAATGAATTGTTACAAAATAAAGAGTTAAGTAAAATAAAAAGTCCTTCTACGAATGAAACATATTATGTAGTAAAGAAAGAAATTGAAATGGAAAACGAAGTCGTCGGCTGGGTTTTTGTACTGGAAACGAAACAACATTTAACTGAAGTAAAGCAACAGTATGGTCAATTGGCGATATTTATTATTGCCCTTGGAATATTAGGTTGGGTTGCCATTTATTTTTTATCCCGCAGACTATCCCGACCGATTATGAAAGTAGCAGAAGCTGCGAAACAAGTGCAATCGGGAAATTATCATATTCAATTATCCTCTTCTATAAAAGAAAATGAAGTATATGAGCTTGTATCATCCTTTAAGGATATGGCAAGTCGTCTGCAACAGTTGGAGAAAACGAGAACGGAGTTATTAGCAGGAGTTACTCATGAATTAAAGACACCGGTTACATCCATAAGTGGGCTCCTACAAGCTGTTAAAGATGGTGTTGTCACGGGAGATGAGGCGGAAGAATTTATAAAAATGGCCTTAGTGGAAACAACAAAAATGAAAACAATGGTTGGAGATTTATTGGCTTTTAATTCCTTTGCGGTTGATGCAGTACCAGTGAAAATAAACCATTATGAAATTAATCGATTGATAGCTGATATCTTTTCCCAATGGAAGGCAACTTTACCTGATCGGCAAATCGACTTCGATTACCATTGTTTAGAAAGGGAAGTATTTGTATTAGCTGATTTAGTTCGAATCCAACAAATTGTAACGAACCTATTAACAAACGCAAGCCAATCGATGATTGATGATGGGAAAATTACGATTACATTAGAGGAAAGGGAGCATGATGTCACAGTATTTGTAAAAGATACAGGTTCCGGTATAAATAAGGAAGATCAACCTTTTATTTTCGAACGATTTTTTAGAGGGGAAAATAAAAAATATACTGTGCGCGGTCTCGGTTTAGGATTACCTCTTAGTAAAATGATGGCCCAATCAATCGGAGGGGACCTTCAGTTAAAAGAAAGTAACCAAAGCGGTACTTGTTTTGAACTCCTATTGAAAAAAGTGAAACGTAGCGAAGATTGATCGCTACGTTTTTTCATATTCGATTTATTTAATCTTTGACATCTTGCTGACACATTCGCCAATTAAAGTTGAACATGTACTAAAAGAGATAAAAACGGAGGAATTAAAATGATGAAACGAAATGATTTGAAAAAAACGTTAAAAGTGATGACCCTTCCAATTGTTGCAAGTATATGGTTAGTAGGATGCTCAAGTAAATCAACTTTGATTGCCTCAGTAAATGGTGAAGAAATTACGGAAGAGGAATTAAATGAAACGTTAACAGCCCAATATGGATCAGAAGTGTTAGATTCATTAATTACGGACAAAATCATTGAGCTTGAAGCAAAAGAATTAGGCGTTTCAGTTTCGGAGGAGGAACTTCAAGCGGAATATGAAGAGTATGCTTCCCAGTATGGAGGGGAAGAAACGTTACTTGAAATGCTCGATTCCTATGGGATGGATGTGGAAGATATAAAGAAGGATATGGAAACGTATTTGTTAACTTTTAAAGTAATGGAAGATGATTTAGGCATTACAGATGATGAAATACAGACCTTTTTTGAAGAAAATAAAGAAACCTATGGACAAGCTGCTGAAGTGGAAGCTAGCCATATTTTAGTGGAGGATGAAACAATTGCACAAGAGGTAATCGGAAAATTAAATGCAGGAGAAGATTTTGCTGAGCTAGCGAAAGAATATTCTACTGATACGGCAACGAATGAAGATGGTGGAAACCTTGGATACTTCGGTACAGGGGAAATGGCAGAAGCTTTTGAAACGGCAGCTTTTGCAATGGAAGTTGGTGACATTAGTAGTGAACCAGTGGAAACGGAATATGGGTTCCATGTTATAAAAGTAACGGATAAAGTGGAGGAAAAAGAAGCGGTATATGAAGAAGTGAAAGATACTGTTTATCAAGACTTATTAGAATCGAAGGCAAATGAACAATATGCAACGTGGCTAACAGAAAAAATGGGTGAATACGATATCGTGAATAAACTAACGGAATAAAAAAGATTTTTTGTAAGAAGTGAAAAATCTGCTCCTTTTAAAGGGCAGATTTTTTTAAATACATTGAATTCATAAGTATTAATTTTATAAGTAAATGGCAACACAAATTACCATACAAGCACAACCTGCTATGACAAATAAATGCCAAATCGCATGGTTATAAGGTAGCTTTCTCCAAGCATAAAATATAGCTCCAAACGTAAACAATAACCCACCTATTAATAAGAAGGTAAAGCCATCGAATTGTAAAAATTCATATAGAGGCTTAATAGCAAATATGATTAACCAGCCCATTGCAATGTAAAGCAATAAAGAAAAGGTCTCAAACTTATGAATAAACAAACATTTAAAGACGATGCCAAATAGTGCAATGGACCAAACGATACTTAAAAGGACGATTCCGAGCACACCACCGATTGCAATTAATAAAAAGGGGGTATACGTCCCTGCAATTAAAACATAAATGGATGAATGATCTAAAATAGAGAAAAATCTTTTATATTTTTCGGGCATACTATGCAATAAAGTGGACATTAAAAACAGCAGAACGAGTGATGCTCCAAAAATGGAATAGGCAGTAATCTCGATTGCATGTCCCGATTGTACACCTATTAGGATTAAGATGACACATGCTGGAATGCTGATTAGCAATCCAATGCCATGGGTAATGGCATTCCATAATTCTTCTTTCCAATTTTTATAATCAAATGCTTCTTCATGATTCATTGAACTCACTCCTATCCTGTTCACTATACTGCGAATCGGATTGTTCTAACACTATCATTTGTCATATTGTTTCACTATCGTGGGATGGATATAACTATAACAGAGTACGAAGTTTATCCTTAATGTAATTACATTTGTCATGTTTACAGTCATAAAACATTCTCATTATAATGAAGTTATGCTATAAAAGGATGTGTCATTTTGGGACGAATTCATATTGTAACTGATTCAACTTGTGATTTAACAAAACAAGAATTATTAGAACATGACGTAAAAGTGGTACCTTTATCGATTCAAATCGAAGGGAAAACATATGTTGATGGAGAAGACATCGAGCCTGAATCATTTTTAGAGTTAATGAAAAATGCAAAGGAATTACCAAAAAGCTCTCAGCCCGCTCCAGGCAAGTTTAAAGAACTTTATGATGAACTTGGAAAAGATGGAGATCAAATTATTTCCATTCATATGACAGGTTCTATGAGTGGTACCGTTGATTCTGCTAGACAAGCGGCTGAATTGTCAAAATCCGATGTAACAGTTGTTGACTCTAGATATATTGCCATTGGACTAGCTATTCAAATTCGAGAAGCGATTCGATTACGGGATGCTGGGGCAACCGTTGAAGAAATATTATCTAGACTTGATGAAGTTAGAAAAAATACAAGATTATTTGTTGTCGTTGATACGTTAGAAAACTTAATTAAAGGTGGTCGAATTGGGAAAGGGACAGGTATGATTGGCTCTTTATTAAATATTAAACCGATTGCCACTTTGGATGATGGTTCATATACGCCAGTTGCGAAAGTAAGAAGTCATAAACAAGTTGTCAACTTCTTGTTTAAACAATATGAAGAAGATACAAAAGGGAAGACGGTAAAAGCAGTGGGGATATCCCATGCGGATGGTTTAATGACTTTAGGCAATCCGTTAAAACAATTAATTGAATCAACAGGATTCCATCATATAGAGACAAAATTTACTTCTCCGATTATAAGTACCCATACAGGACCTGGAGCTATCGGATTTATTTATTTTGCAGAATAACAAGAAAACTCGCTATCATTCGCTCATATACTATTCATGAGGTGATTGATAGCTTTTTTTATTGAAAAAATGCCCACATTTTAATTAGGAAACATGAAAATTTTGTGAAAGGAGTCATCATACTGAAAATTATAACCATTCTATTGGTCATATGTTTTTTTCTTTTTGGTTGTGCAGCAAATGTCACAACAAATGAAATAAATGATTTAAAGTCCCTTACCGAAACTATGGATTCAACAGAGGAAACAAAGGATACTTCAAAAAATACATTGCCATTTACAATAGAAGATTATATTTTTGATGATTTCTCAAAGCCTGAGGCGGTTCAAGTAGAAGATAAAAAAATATATTATTTAGCATTAGGGGATTCATTAACCCGTGGAGTTGGGGATGAAGAACACAAAAATGGGTATACTAAAAGATTAGCGGAGAAGCTTGAACAATGGACAGAAATCTCTGAAGTCGTACTGGACAATAGAGGCAAACGAGGGCGCAGAAGTGACCAGTTACTTTCGTTACTTGAAAAAGGGCATTACGATTCGGAAATTAGAAACTCTGAATTAATTACAATGACCATTGGCGGTAACGATATTATGAAAGTCGTCAAACAAGATTTATTTGAACTAAAAAAAGAAGCATTTGATAAAGAATTGGTAAAATTTCGTGAGCGGTACGATCAAATTATGGAAGAAATTCGAATGAGAAATCCCGATGTACCAATTATTTTAATTGGTTTATACAATCCCTTTTCACTGATTACCGATGAAATAACAGATCTGGAGTCAATCATTTCTGAATGGAACCAAACGATTGAGGATATTTCAAAAAAATATGATAATGCTTGTTTTGTGGATGTGGAAGATTTATTTGATTCCAATGCAAATTTAGTTTATCATACAGATTTCTTTCATCCGAATGGCTACGGATATACAATTATGACAGAGCGAATTGTATCAATGATGAAATCTTGTCAAGTAGAAGAGCAATCAAATGGCTTGTTTTTATTTGATTAAAAATACTCTATAGATTACCTCTACTTCTGTTTTGACGTCACTTTAGAAAAAATAGTAGCATACATAGTTAAAATGGAAACAGATCTTGATGTTAAGGAGTGGACGATGGTGAATAAATGGAAAGTCGCCTTTTTTCTTTTAATAGGGACAATCATTATATTAGTTGCAATTTTCATATTTTGGGCGGCTTCTCCAGGGGAAGATGTTCAAATTGGAAGGGAAAGTATAACGGCTCAACCGACTGATAGTGTATTGTTAGTTGAAACAACAGCTGAAGATTTTGAAAAAATTGTATTAAAATTTTTGGAAAATGAGTTGAAAAGTACGTCTCTTCCAGTCGATATTGTTGTAGGTGATGCAATCATTTTAAAAAGTGAATTGACCGTATTTGGCGTTACGGTACCCTTTTCAATGGAATTTGACCCTATTGTAAATGAAGATGGCAATGTTCAATTAAAGCAAACTTCTGTAAATGTTGGTAAACTAAATATACCACCTGTTACTGTTTTAAAATTAATGAATGATGCAGTCGAATTTCCTCAATGGATTGTCGTACGACCAAATGAAGAAGAAATTTTTGTTGATTTGTCGAATTTATCTTTACCTTCTGGAGCCCATATAAAAGCGAAAGAAATCGATTTAGAAAATAACTATATTTTGTTAGAAGTGATTGTACCAAATAAATAAGGAGGGTTGTCTTTTGAAAAAAGAAATTGCTACGTTTGCAGGTGGTTGCTTTTGGTGTATGGTGAAACCCTTTGATCAACAACCGGGAATTGAGGAAGTAGTATCAGGTTATACAGGTGGACATGTTGAAAATCCTACTTATGAACAGGTGTGTTCGGAAACAACCGGTCATTTGGAAGCTGTCCAAATCACCTTTGACCCGGAAGTATATCCATATAAAAAATTAGTGGAGACTTACTGGACATTAATCGATCCGACTGACCCAGGAGGTCAATTTTACGATCGGGGAGAATCCTATACAACGGCAATTTTTTATCATAATGAAGAGCAAAAAAGAATTGCAGAAGAGTCAAAGGAACAACTGGAGAAGTCGGGAAAATTTAATAAGCCAATTGCAGTGAAAATTTTACCTGCAAAAACTTTCTACCCTGCAGAAGATTATCATCAATATTACTATAAAAAAAATCCAATGCATTATGAACGATACCATATCGGTTCAGGAAGAGCAGCATTTATTCAACAAAATTGGGGGAATAAACATGAATAAAGAAGAGAGACTTAAACAATTAACTGAAATGCAATATTATGTAACACAACAACAAGGTACAGAGCCACCATATCAAAATGAGTATGATCAACATTTTGAAGAAGGAATTTACGTCGATATTGTATCTGGTAAACCATTATTTAGTTCGAAAGATAAATATGATGCGGGTTGTGGCTGGCCAAGTTTTTCGAAACCGATTGAAGAGCAAGAAATAACGGAGCATTTTGATACTTCCCATGGGATGAGACGTGTGGAAGTTAGAAGTAAAACAGCAGATTCCCATTTAGGACATGTATTTCCTGATGGTCCACAGGAGTTGGGCGGTTTACGGTATTGTATTAACTCCGCAGCTCTACGGTTTGTACCGAAAGAGAAATTAGAAGAAGAAGGATACGGGGAATACTTAAAGCTTTTTGAAAAATAACGTATAACTTATAGACGGATTTCCTTATATATTAAAACTTCTTAATGAATCGTGGGGAATGATTTCTTCCCCGCGATTTTTATCTATTCAAACGATTTGTTTTACTATTCTTTCGTTATATAATGGAAAATAAAATCTCTACTTTTTATTCGCTTTTAAGTAAGGAGTGTCCATGTGAAAACTAGTTTTTACTTATATGTTCTTTCTTTTAGAGGGGGAGATTGGAATGATCCGAAAACTCGATTTGCGGAAAGGGCTTTTTTAGATCATAGTTTTCCAATTGCTAGCTCTTCCTTTGAAGAACTATCCAGCTATATCGAAACAATGGCGGATGAACATTTAACGACCCAAGCCTTTGATGAACTATGGGACTTATACGAAACGAAGTTCGGATAATCGACAATTTTTCGTCAATTTTATCGTGAAAAATTTGTATAAGAAGGTAAATCATTGCACAATGTTAGAAAAGCAAGTATATTTTAATTTGAGAATATTGGAAAGAGGGATTATTCATGAGTGTCCATATTAATGCAAAACAAGGTGAAATCGCAGATACGATATTATTACCAGGAGATCCATTACGTGCGAAATATATTGCTGAAACATTTTTAGAAGATGTAACTTGTTATAATGAAGTTCGAAATATGTTTGGCTATACAGGTACATACAAAGGAAAACGTATTTCTGTACAAGGTACAGGAATGGGTGTGCCGTCAATTTCTATTTATACAACAGAGTTAATGCAAGAATACGGTGTGCAAAAATTAATCCGTGTTGGTACTTGTGGAGCAATTCAAAAGGATGTTAAAGTACGCGACGTGATTATCGCTCAATCTGCCTCAACAGATTCAAAAATGAATGAAATTATTTTCAACGGCATTGATTTTGCTCCTACTGCAGATTTTGATCTATTATTAAAAGCTTACAATGCTGGTGTAGCTGCTGGATTAAATTTAAAAGTAGGTAATATCTTTACTGCTGATATGTTTTATTCAGATGAAAATCAAAACGAAAAATTAGCTCAATATGGTGTACTAGCGGTAGAAATGGAATCAGCTGCCCTTTATACACTAGCTGCTAAATTTGGACGTAAAGCGCTATCTGTATTGACGGTTTCTGATCATATTCTAACAGGTGAAGTAACAACATCTGAAGAACGTCAAACAACATTTAACGATATGATTGTCGTTGCCCTTGAAGCTGCAATTCAAGAGTAATAATCATCTGATGCTTTGCATATTTCATTTCGTAAGGCTGTCTTTTGACAGTCTTTCTTTTCGTAAAGATGTGAAACTGTTATGATGGTAGTAACGACTTTTAAGTGTAAAATGAGAGTGGTGAACTAGATGGATGATCAAAATCAACAAGAAATGGAACAAAAAGAACAAACGGACAATATTGAACAAGAGGAACAATTAAAGCCTGCAAAAAAATTTATTCGCATTAAACCGTTTACTTTTATTATGCTGATGTTCTTCACCATAATAGTTACAGCGGGTATAACAATCTTTACTTTAACTTTCGGAGATAAGAAAGTAGTAGAAGTGACAGTACCAGAAGAAAGAAAAGAGTTTTCAAAATTATATGAAGCTTATGATGAGTTAAAGCAAAATTATTATGTCGATATAGATGAGAAAGCTGTCATTACTGGTGCTATTAACGGTATGTTTGATGCTTTAGATGATCCATATTCTGATTTTATGGATGAGACAGAAGCAGAACAGTTCAATAGTGATCTTTCATCAAGTTTCCAAGGAATTGGAGCGGAGATTCAAGAACGGAACGGCAATATTGTCATCGTATCACCAATTAAAAACTCACCTGCTGAAAAAGCTGGGCTATTACCTGAAGATATTATTTTGACGGTAGACGGGGAAAGTATTCAAGGCATGAGTGCTTCAGAAGCGGTTTTATTAATTCGTGGTGAAAAAGGTACACCTGTTAAGCTTACAATCCAACGGGGTGACTCGGACGAATTAATGGAAGTAACGATTGTTCGAGATGAGATTCCAATTGAAACAGTTTACGGAGAAATGGGAGACGATAAAATTGCCCATATCCAAATTACATCTTTCAGTGAACAAACTTATGATGAATTAACGGCCATTTTAGAAGAGTATGAAAAGAATGGAATGAAGAGCGTTTTATTAGATGTTCGACAAAATCCAGGTGGTTATTTAAATTCAGCGATTGAAATTGCCAATTTATTTATTGACGAAGGAAAACCGATTGTACAACTAGAAGGTCGTGAAGGGGAAGCAGATCCAGAAGTGATACTAGCAGAAGGCGGTAAGAAATATAATCTTCCTGTTGTCGTTTTAATTGATAACGGTAGTGCATCTGCTTCTGAAATTTTAGCTGGTGCTTTAAGGGAATCAGCAGGAGCGAAAATTGTTGGTCTTACAAGCTTCGGTAAAGGAACAGTCCAAACAGTAAGTACATTGCCGGACGGCTCTAATTTAAAATACACAACTGGTAAATGGTTAACACCTAATGGTAACTGGATTAATGAAAAAGGGATTGAACCAGACGAAGTTGTAGAATACCCTGCTTATGCGACAGTTACTTATATTAATCCAGAAACAGAATTTACTGTTGGCAATGTATCCGAATCTGTTAACTCTGCAGAGCAAATTTTAAATGCGTTAGGTTATGATGTTGGAACAGTTGACGATCAGTTTGACGAAGCAACGAAAGAAGCTGTTGAGCAATTCCAAGAAGATCAAAAATTAGATCCAACTGGAGTTATTGTTGGAGAAACGACTTATGCTTTGATGGATACTATTCGAGAAAAAATAGAGAAAGAAGATCCACATGTATTGAAAGGAAAAGAAATTTTAGCAGGAAATTAAAAATTTCGGATCAATTCAATGATGTAGAACAATTATAAAATGATGTAGAAAGGGCTGTTTTTGTTCGAGTATCGAGCAATGAACAGCTCTTTCTTCCATAATAGAAGGATGTGTCAAAATGAAAGATGTCTATTTATTTAGTGGATTTTTAGGTAGTGGAAAAACGTCCATGTTAACGGATGTATTACGACAATTGAAGGAAAAGGGGTTAAAGCCTGCTGTTATAATGAATGAATTAGGGAAGTTGCCCTTTGACTCCCGAGCAGTTGATGAAGATGTCCCTCTAAAGGAAATGTTAGAGGGGTGTATTTGTTGTTCAGGTGCTGAAAAAACGGAAGCTCAAATTCAATCTTTGCTTATGGATTCCGAATTCGATGTCCTTATTATTGAAACAACGGGGGCTGCCCATCCCGTGGAAGCGTTGGATGCGGTATATTCACCTCTTTTTGCAGAGCAGTTGAATATTAAGGGAATCGTAACGGTAGCAGATAGTAAGCTATGGTTAGAACGGGAAACGTTAACACCTCAAGTTCGAAGTCTCTATTTAGAACAAATTCGTCATGCCCATCTTTTATTAGCAAACAAGATGGATTTATTAACGGAAGTAGAACAAGCAAAAGTTGTTTTTGAAATGCAAAATGTGAATCCAAACGCTTTTATTTTACAGACGACAAACGGTAAAGTGCCGCTTTCACTATTAGAGAAATTAAAGGCAACAGCACACAAGTCGAAAGAGGACATTGAAATCGCTAGAATCGGCACTCAATTATATTTAAGTTCACGATTAGTAGAGTTAAAGACAAGTTATACGCAGGAACAATTTGAAGAATGGGTACGCTCATTGCCTTCAACTGTATATAGAATAAAAGGATATGTTCCGATAGAAGGAATTAAAAATCCGATGTTATTCCAATATGCATATGGTTTAGTTCAATGGTTGCCAGAATATATTCATATGCCTTCTAAAATCGTTATGATTGGAGAAAATATTCAAGAAATAGAAGTTTTAAATGAGAAATAGTGTAATATTGTTGTAATATAAGAAATGAATTTGCATTATAAAACGAACTCAAAAATTTGTCAATAGCATTTCGCAGGTAAGTTCTTTGATAATAGGAAAATTTTATTAGAAAAATAGATAAATAAAGTCATAGTTTATGAGGTTCAATCATTTGCTTGGTACTGTTACCAAGTTATGGTCCATATTTTTCAACTTTTCTCGTATATGATTAGTTGCGAGAGGAGGAATACAAAATGAAAAAATGGTTTATCACATTTTGTGCACTAGGTTTAATCTCAACACAAGTTCCGACAGCAGATGCTGCGTCTAATAATGAGGAAGGTCAAAATATATCAGTTCAAAGCATGGTGAAAGTTGTTAATCCAGATCAATTCGAAAATGCTTTAAACAACTTTTTAAACAACTGTTCTTTAACTGATGAGGCAAGCATTAAAGACCTTGCGAATAAATTATCAATCTCTACAACTAAATTAGAAGAATTACTAGCTTCTAAAGTACAAGAAGAAGCAAAGCATAATCCAGAACAAGCGAAGGAAGTAACAGTTCCATCAAAAAATGAAACTACTAATAAAGAAGTAGTGAAAACACCAGCACCAGCTGAGGAACAAAAAGAAGTTACAGCTCCTGAAGCAAAACCTGTAACAAACAATAACACACCAGCACCAACTACAAATAATGAAGCAGCTCAAAAACCAGCAGCACCAGCTGCAGAAAACGGTTCTGTTTCTGCATTTGAAGAAAAAGTTATCGAATTAACAAATGCTGAGCGTGCTAAACAAGGTTTAAAACCTTTAGAAATGTATGCACCATTAATGTCAGTTGCTCGTGAAAAATCTGCTGATATGGCGAAAAATAATTATTTCTCCCATACAAGTCCTACTTACGGAAGCCCATTTGATCAAATGAAGGCTGCAGGTATTTCATATAAAGCAGCAGGTGAAAATATTGCACAAGGTCAAAGAACACCAGAAGAAGTCGTACAAGCTTGGATGAATTCTGAAGGTCACCGTGCAAACATTATGAACGCTAACTTTACACACATTGGTGTAGGTTATGTGGCAGATGGAAATCACTGGACACAACAATTTATTCAACTATAATAGTTGGTTAAAATACCGGGACAAGAATTCATTCTTGCCCGGTATTTTTTTATTTTGAATTATTTTATATGAATCTTGATTTTCCCCGTCAATCTTATTTAAAATGGGTTTGGTCCATAAATTATGGTACAATATTGACTGAAAAAGGATGACTAAAGCAAGGCTTACTATTGTTTTTTCATTTATATTTTTTGCAATCATATATATTTAAATGAAATACAAATTATTGTATTTAGATAGGAGATTTCTGTGAAACAAAAATCAATTATTTTAACTGGTGGCGGCACAGCCGGTCACGTTTCTTTAAATCAAGCAATTATCCCTTCCTTACAAAAGGAAGGATATGATGTACATTATATCGGTTCTTATGATGGAATTGAGAAAGAGTTAATTACCGAAAGTTTTCCCGAAGTACCTTATCACAGTATTGCAAGTGGTAAATTACGTCGATATTTTTCAATGAAGAACTTTTCAGATCCATTTAAAGTTTTAGCTGGCGTTGGGCAAGCATTTAGGATTATTCGTAAGGTTAAGCCATCTATCATCTTTTCCAAAGGTGGGTTTGTATCAGTACCTGTTGTCATCGCGGCAAAGTTAGCAAAGATTCCTGTAGTGATTCATGAATCAGATGTTACACCAGGTCTAGCTAACAAAATTGCTTTACCGTTTGCTTCCCATGTATTTACGATTTTTCAAGATACATTAAAGTATTTACCAAGCGATAAAGCAACATGTACCGGTTCTATTGTTCGTGAACAATTATTTACGGGTAATGCATCTGTAGGAAAAAAACGATGTGGGTTTGAAGAGCGGAAAAAAGTGCTTCTTGTCATGGGAGGAAGTTTAGGTTCGGCTGTTTTAAATGACGCATTACGAAATAATTTACCGGAACTATTAAAAGAATTTAATATTATCCATTTATGCGGAAAAGGGAATGTAGATACTACTTTAGATCGCTTAAAAGGCTATAAACAATTCGACTATGTGACAACGGAACTGCCCGACTTACTTTATGCTGCGGATTTTATTGTCTCTAGAGCTGGTTCTAATTCAATATTCGAATTTTTAGCATTAAAAAAACCGATGTTATTAGTACCTCTTTCAGCATCTAAAAGTCGTGGAGATCAAATTTTAAATGCCAATATTTTTGAACGTCAAGGTTTTGCCCACGTATTAGAAGAAGAACTATTAACGAAAAATACATTCATGAAGGCGATTGAGGCTTTGAGTACAAGAAAAGATGAGATGATTGATGCGATGGAAAAAGCTGAAAGCCCGAAAACTCCTGATGAAATGGTTAGCCTTATTCTTCAATACGAAAAATAAATATTTATTGATTATGATATGAATAGCGTAAAAAAGTAGGTGGTTCATTCAATGAATCACCTACTTTTACTATTGTATTCTTTTATTAAAGTATAAGCATTGAAAAAGAATGTTACATTGCTTGTTCTTCGTTTGCTTGTTCCTTTGCTGTTACGATGTAGAATAAGTCTTTTGGGATTTTATATAAGTCGAATTTTACCTCACCACTATTAATTTCTTCATATAATGCCGGATGGGATTCTTTCGCACAAACGACATACGGTAATTTTTGGGAGGCACGTTTCGATTTTTCGTTTTCTTTTCGGATTCGTAAAAATACGGTATGGAAATCCTTTTCAAAAAATAGCTCTGTTAAAAACTCATGTTTTGCAGCTTGGTTGTATCCTTTACCCTGATAAGGTGCACCTATCCAAGTCCCAAGGAAGCCAGCGCCATCTTGAACGTCATATAGATTAATGGTACCAATTGGTTGACCCCAGTCATCGGTTATCGTTCGTGAAATCGTCTTTCCTAGTTGTTCCTCTTCCAATAACTGTTTTGTTATAAATAAATATTCTTCAGGAGAATATGCTTTATGACGAACAAAAGGGAAAACGGTTGGATGTATCATTAATTGGTATAACTCATTTGTTTCAGAAAGATCTCGATATTTTAACAAATGAAACGCCTCCTTTTTTGGATAGTTGCAAATCCGAAAATTACTTTGTCACAAGGCAACAGAACAAAATAATATAACGAAAGGAACAAGACGTCAAACAAAAAATTTTAGATTTTTTCGTTTCTCAAAATCAACTTTAAAAAAATAGTTGAGATGATAATATCATATTATAAATATTCTATTCTATACAAAAATTTAAACTTTTTATTACGCAATTCGCTATGACGAATTTGTGGCGAAAATATTAAAAAAGTATAAAAAAGTGTTCCTTTTATTAAGTTGATTCAACCTATATAAACACTTATTATAGTAGTAAATAGAAAGAGAGCGGGTGAGCTGATGGAAAGAACTTTATTAAAAGTTCATGGATCAGGCAATACATTTTATTTATATCAAACTAACAATGAAAATGAAGTTGATTGGACTAAGTTAACAACTTGGTTATGTCAAAAAGAAAACAACGGTGGAGCTGATGGTTTATTGCTAGTTTTACCATCAACTATTGCCGACGCCAAAATGAGAGTCATAAATGCTGACGGTTCTGAAGCTTCCATGTGTGGAAATGGTTTACGTTGTGTTGCTAGATTCGTATGCGAACAACTTGAAAAGGAAGAAGCGATCATTGAAACGATGAAAGCCAATTTGAAGGTGCGAAAAGAGTCACCTCTATTAGAAGATATTCCAACATATGCCGTTGAAATATCACCAGTGTCCTTTGCTCTAAGTAGTTTACCTATGAGCTATAAAGGTCAAGAGGAAATTCGTCATCAAATTATCCAAGAATTTTCAACAACCATTCCTTTTACGGCTGTTTCTGTTCCGAATCCCCATTTGATTGGAATCGTGGACCAAACTTATATTGAAAACAATACGCATCAAAAATCGTTAGCTGAGTTATTAAACGGTGAAAACGAGTATTGTGTTGATGGCGTAAACGTAAGTTATGTTTATCCAATGAAAAATGACACAATTTTTGTTCGAACTTTTGAACGAGGAGTAGGTTTTACGAATGCATGTGGTACTGCAATGACCGCTTCAGCCCTTGTGTCGAAATTAAACGGCTTCGTTCATAATGATGTCATTACCGTATTCAATCCGGGCGGTTTTGTAAAATGTGAAGTGAAAACAAATGGCGATCGTTATGAATTAACGTTAATTGGAAACGCAACGGTTACTGCCGAATACACTTTCGACATCCATAACTTAACATTTTTAAACTATAACGAAACGGATGAACAGAAACAGTATGAAAAAAGCATTGAGTTAGTAAAAAAAGAAACAGCTTCTTTTGCAAATTAATGATCAAATTTAATACATTACAATAATAATAGGTTTTAATGAACTGCAAATGAACCCATTGTTAATTTTTTGTAAGATACTTTGGGAACTAGTTCCACCATTTCAAAGAAAAGTCATAGTAGTTTTATTAAGTCCTCGTTTTAAGTTAAACTTAAGACGAGGATTTTTTATACAATTTTCGAGGGATGATTCAATGAAAAAAAGAATTTTAATAGTGGAAGATGAAAAAAATATAGCTCGATTTATGGAATTGGAATTAGAGCATGAATATTTTGACGTAACAGTAACCCATGATGGGAGAGATGGTTTAAATAAAGCGTTAGAACAACAGTTCGATTGTCTCTTGCTTGATGTCATGCTGCCAGGTCTAAATGGAATTGAAATTTGTCGCCGCGTCCGAGCGAAATCCGATGTACCGATTATTTTAATTACGGCAAGGGATGCGGTAATGGATCGGGTGGCAGGGTTAGATTCTGGAGCAGATGATTATATTGTGAAGCCATTTGCCATTGAAGAATTGCTTGCTCGAATACGTTCTGTCTTAAGAAGAACTCAAAGTATCGGAGAAAAAGAACTGGAGAAAGATGAAGAAATTTGCGTTCGAGAATTAGTAATTAAGCCACAATCCTATGAAGTTTTCTTTGAAAATAAAAAACTTGAATTGACGAAAACAGAGTATGATTTATTAAAACTATTATGTGAAAATAAAAATCGTGTTTGTGAAAGGGAAATGATTCTACAATCGATTTGGGGCTACAATACGGAGGTAGAAACGAATGTGGTAGATGTTTACATTCGCCATTTGCGATCTAAACTAAAGACAGATTCAAATCCATATATTGAAACTGTGCGCGGAGTAGGATATGTGGTGAGGGAATGAATAAACTGAAGAACGCCATTTTTAAAAATCAATCATTAAAAAAGAAGTGGATTTTATCAACGTCCATTGTCATTTTTATAAGCTATGCTGCCATTTGTACAGTTATTTATTTTGCCCTATATTCATGGCTTTTGCAAAATGAAGAAAATAATGCGATACGTACCGTAGATGACTTAACATCCTTCTTTAATTCTCAAAATGGCTCTATTTCGATTCAAGAGTTTCAAGGAAATACAGGATTATTTAAAGCGATAGTAAATCAAAATCAAACGGTAAGAATTTTTAATAAGGATGGTTATGAAGTATTACGGATCAATGACGAATCTTCTGCAGCTCCAATTGAATTAGATTATGAGAAAATAAGAAAAACGATTGTGTCAAAGGAAGTAATTGATAATCGAGATGTATTTGTTGTAAACAAAATGGTGACCATTGGACCTTTTACAGGCATCATACAACTCATCCATCCTCTTGAAACGTTTCAATCGATGATGCAATACGTTTTAACAACTATGTTAATCGCAGGGTTAGGAGCATTGCTCATTGCAGGTGCTATTGGATATTATTTAGCCAATGTTTTAATTCGACCTATACAAGATTTGAGGGACTCCATGTTATCCATTCGAGATAAAGGTTTTGAAGAAAAAATTCACTTAGCCTATAATGCAGATGATGAAATAGGCGACTTACTGAATATTTATGAGTCGATGATGAACGAATTGCAAATTTCCTTTGCAAAACAACAACAATTTGTTTCTGATGCATCCCATGAATTAAGAACACCGATTCAGGCTATCGAAGGACATTTATCATTAATTAAAAGATGGGGTAAAAACGATCCGGATATTTTGGAAGAATCATTAACTTCTTCACTAGAAGAAGTTGTTCGAATGAAGAAAATGATTGAGGAGTTATTAGATTTAGCGAGAAAAGAAAAGAGAGACGAACATTCATATGCTAATATCGGAAAAGTTCTCACATCTGTGAAAGATGAGCTAATAATGATTTATCCCCAAACAACGATTCGCATTAAAGAAAACGGTGAACCAAAGCAGCCAAATGTTTCTGAAAATGCATTGGCACAAATCATACGCAACATTGTAGAAAACGGAATAAGATATAATGATAAAAATCCGGTTATTAACATTGAAGTCCATTATTTATCTGAAAGTCTTTTTATGACGATAAAAGACAATGGGATTGGAATTGCAAAGGAACATTTACCATATATTTTTGATCGTTTTTATCGAGTGGATACTTCAAGGGAAAATATCGGTGGTGGTACAGGTCTTGGATTAAGTATTACGAAGATGTTAGCTGAAAAATATCACATTGAAATGGATGTGGTAAGTGAAGTAGAAAAAGGTACAACTTTTACATTAAGTTTTAAAATTTAATGAAATTTTTTCATAAATTCCTGCTTAAAACGGTTATTTGCCAAAAAAATTGCTCATTTTGAGAAAAATAGTTGTATTTTTTGTGAAGAGTAGTAAGATTGAAATGGAAAAAAAACGTTCTTCGATAAATAGCAATAGATAATTTGTATTGTAGAAGAATGGTAAAATATGAAATAATATTCTAGGTAAAACAATGGAACTGCCTTAGGGCGAAATTTGGAGGTTATTCTCATGTCGAACAATGTATTATTTGCTGGTTCCCCTTGGTCAGCATTCTCTGGTCCTAACTTAGGTTATGTAATGGAGCAATATGATTTATATTTACAGTCTCCAGAACAAGTAGAACCAGAACTCGTTACCCTTTTCCAACAATTTGGTGCGCCAGTTCTTGGTGGAGAGCAAGTTGCTGTTGAAGGCGTAGCACACGAAACAGGCAATATTCAAAAAATATTTGCTGCGGTTAAATTAGCTGATGCTCTACGTTCCCACGGGCATTTAGCTGCGGATATTTACCCTTTAAAAGACCGTCAATTAGATTCTTCACGCATCGAATTATCCGCTTACGGATTAAGTGAAGCCGATCTAACTGCAATGCCAGCTTCATTATTCTTTCATAATGTCCCTGGAAGCGTTACCAACGGAAAGCAAGCAATTGACTATTTACGTGCAATTTATACTGGAAAAATTGCTTATGAATATGCTCATGTTGATGATGCAGAACGTCAATGGATTCAAGATAAAATTGAATCAGGTAAAACAACTGTAAGCTTAACTACTGAACAGAAAAAAGAGTTATTAGAAAGATTAACACGCGTTGAAGATTTCGAAAGATTTATTCATAAAACGTTCGTAGGTCAAAAACGCTTCTCAATTGAAGGTTTAGATACATTAGTTGTATTGTTAGACGAAATTGTTAAAAAAGCCGATGACGAGAAAATGAAATTTTTACAAATCGGTATGGCTCACCGAGGCCGTTTAAATGTATTAACACATGTAGTAAATAAACCTTATGACATGATGTTTGCAGACTTTGCCCATGTGCCAAATGACTATTTCTTCCCTGAAGATGGTACTTTAGAAATTTCTAAAGGTTGGACTGGTGATGTGAAATACCATATGGGAGCTACTTACACAAAAGACTCAGGAATGAAAGTGAAATTAGCTTATAACCCATCACACTTAGAAGTTGTAAGTCCAATTATTACAGGTTCAACTCGTGCTGCTCAAGAAGATACTACGAAGCCAGGTGCACCTGTTCACGATGCATCAAAAGCATTAGCGGTACTTGTACATGGTGATGCAGCATTTGCCGGGGAAGGAATCGTTCAAGAAACATTTAACTACGCGGAAACAACTGGTTTCTCAACGGGTGGTTCAATCCATATTATTTCAAATAATATGATTGGTTTTACAACAGAACATTTTGATTCTCGTTCAACTCGCTATTCTTCAGACGTGGCAAAAGGTTACGGTATTCCAGTAATTCACGTTAATGCTGACGATCCTGAAGCAGTTGTACAAGTAGCCCACTTAGCGTTTGAATATCGTCAAACCTTTGGCAAAGATATTTTAATAGACTTAATTGGATATCGTCGATTCGGTCACAACGAAACGGATGACCCAACAGTAACCAATCCTTTAACATATAAAATTGTTTCAACTCATCCTACAGTACGTGTTCTTTATGGAGAAAAATTAGCTAATGAAGGAATTCTTTCTTTAGAACAAGTGAAAAAACTGGATGAAGAAATTTACGCAGAAATGCAAGCTTCTTATGATCACGTAAAAGAAGTAGGTGCTACTAAAGGCCACTTCGAAATCGAAATGCCAGAAGAAGTGAAAAATGAATATCCAGAAGTTGAAACAAGCGTTTCAAAAGTAGATTTAAAACAAATAAATGAAGATCTTCTTGCTTGGCCTGAAAGCTTTGAACCTCAAAACAAGTTAGCAAAAATATTAAATAAACGTGTAGAAGCATTAGAAACGGATAAAATTGATTGGGGTCACGCAGAAACATTAGCATTTGCTGCAATTTTACGCGATGGTAACCCAATTCGTATTAGTGGTCAAGATGCTCAACGTGGTACGTTCTCTCAACGCCATTTAGTACTTCATGACAAAAATAATGGCGCAGAATTCGTTCCATTACACAACGTATCGGATTCAAAAGCATCATTTACTGTTTATAATTCTCCATTAACAGAGGCGGCAATTGTTGGCTTTGAATATGGTTATAATTTAGAAAATGAAAATGCTTTAACAATTTGGGAAGCTCAGTTCGGTGACTTTGCGAATATGGCCCAAATTATGTTTGATAACTTTATTTCATCTGCCCGCTCTAAATGGGGTCAAAAATCAGGATTAGTTCTTTTATTACCAAACGGAATTGAAGGACAAGGTCCGGAACATTCATCAGCTCGTATTGAAAGATATTTACAATTATCAGCTGAGAATAACTGGATTGTAGCGAACTGTTCAAATGCAGGTAACTACTTCCACTTACTTCGCCGACAAGCGAAAATGCTTGGAACTGAAGCAATCCGTCCATTAGTTATTGTTTCACCAAAATCATTACTTCGCCATCCGTTAGCTGCAGCATCTTTAGAGCAGTTATCTGAAGGGAAATTCCAAGAAGTAATTGAACAACCAGGTTTAGGTGGAAATGCGAAAAAAGTAGAACGTATTATCCTTGCTTCAGGTAAAGTAACAATTGATTTAGCAGATCGTATTCAAGATGGTAAAGGGTATGAAAACATACACATTATTCGTGTGGAACAACTATATCCTTTCCCAACACAAAAAATATCTGAAATTATTGCGAAATATCCAAATGCAAAAGAAATCGTTTGGGTACAAGAAGAACCTAAAAACCAAGGTCCTTGGAAATATGCACTTGAATATTTGCTAGACCTTGCTGATGGTAAAAAAGTGAAATATGTTGGTCGTCCTGAAATGTCTTCAACTTCTGAAGGAGACATGGATTCTCATAAAATTGCACAAGCAAAAGTTATTGACGAAGCTCTTTCTAAATAAACTTTTGATGTTAATATTCAAATAGGCTATTACATGTTAGTAGATGCATGTGTGCCTTCTATTTCAAAGGTACACATGTTTATTCAAAGGAGGATATCAAAGTGGCTGAAATTAAAGTCCCTGAATTAGCAGAATCGATTACAGAAGGTACAATTGCCCAGTGGGTAAAAAAAGTTGGAGATCATGTTGAAAAAGGCGAATTTATCGTTGAATTAGAAACTGATAAAGTTAATGCTGAAATTATTTCTGAAGAAGCTGGCGTTTTAACTCAAATCCTAGCTGAAGAAGGCGATACAGTTCTTGTAGGTCAAGTAATCGCTGTTGTTGAAGCTGGAGAAGGCGCAGCGCCAGCACCAGCTGAAGAAGCTCCAAAAGCTGAAGCTACACCAGTAGCAGCTGCACCAACACCAGCACCAGCTGCAACTCCAGTAGTAGAAGAAACTTCAAACGAACGCGTTGTTGCTTCTCCAGCAGCACGTAAATTAGCACGTGAAAAAGGCATTGATTTAGCATCAATTTCACCAGTAGATCCACAAGGTCGCGTACGTGTACAAGACGTAGCTGCTCATGGTACAGCACCTGTAGCAGCACCAGCAGCACCAGTTGTATCTACAAATGGTCCGATTGTTTTCACACCAGCAGCTGAATCTGACCGTGTAACAATTGAAAAAATGAGCCGTCGTCGTCAAACGATTGCAAAACGTTTATTAGAAGTTAAACAATCAACTGCAATGTTAACAACATTCAATGAAATTGACATGACAAACATCATGGCTTTACGTAAACGCAAACAAGAAGAGTTCGTAAAAGCAAACGATATCAAACTTGGATTTATGTCATTTTTCACAAAAGCAGTTGTTGCGGCGCTTAAAAAATATCCATACGTTAATGCACAAATCGTTGGAGATGAAATCCATTTAAATAACTTCTTTGATATCGGTATTGCGGTTTCAACTGAAGAAGGTTTAGTTGTACCAGTAGTCCGTGATGCAAATAGCAAAAACTTTGCTGAAATCGAAAAAGATATCGCAGAATTAGCGAAAAAAGCTCGCGACAAAAAATTAGGCCTAAACGACATGGCTGGTGGATCATTTACAATTACAAACGGTGGTGTATTCGGTTCATTAATGTCTACTCCTATTATGAACGGTACTCAAGCTGGTATTTTAGGTATGCACTCTATCGTTAACCGTCCAGTGGCTGTTAACGGGGAAGTGGAAATCCGCCCAATGATGTATGTAGCTCTTTCTTATGACCACCGTATTATCGATGGTAAAGATTCTGTTGGATTCTTAAAAACAGTTAAAGAGTTAATTGAAAATCCTGAAGATTTACTTTTAAATTCTTAATTATAAGGAAGCCTCTAGCGAAATTATTTTGCTAGAGGTTTTTTATATTTCGACCTTTAAAATGGAATATATAACTATATGAATATTTTATTAATCAGAATAATCAATGTTGACACAAAGATGTTAATATAGTAACATATTAATAGTAATTTAATATTAAAACCTCACGTTACGAGTGGGGTAGAGGCGCGATATTTATTAGTTTTTCATGGAGCTTAGAGCAAAGCAATGATATGGAAAATAGGAAATGTCGCCGAAGTGTGTAAGTAGGCTCTCTACTTCATGCTGGGTCTGCAGTGAATAATTGCAGGACTGTCTCAGATGGAGTTTCCCAACCATCTGAGGGGTGCTATCTCAATCGGGAGCGTAAGAGGATTTGGGCTTTTCTATTCAAGCGACCTAAGTTCATCTTAGGTCGCTTTTTGCGTTATAAGCTCGAAAAAAGTAAAAGGAGAGAGAAAGATGTCGAAAAAAATTACATTATTAATGACGACTTTATTAGCAGTCATTTTACTTGCTGCATGTGGCAGTTCTGAGGAAGGTACTTCATCATCCTCTTCAAAGGAAGATAGCGATGTATTAAAAGTAGGTTTAGAAGCTGGTTATGCACCGTTTAACTGGACACAACAGGATGATTCAAACGGAGCAGTTAAAATTGAAGGTTCTGAAGAATATGCTGGTGGCTATGATGTAGAAATTGCAAAACGTGTTGCCGATGCATTAGGGAAAAAATTAGTGATTGTTAAAACAGAATGGGATGGGCTACTTCCAGCATTAGAATCAGGTGTAATTGATGCCATTATCGCAGGTATGAGTCCAACCGATGAACGTAAAAAAGTCATTGATTTTACAGAAAACTATTACACTAGTGAACTCGTTATCGTTACAAAAGCTGGTGGAAAATATGCCAATGCGAAAACATTAGCGGATTTTGCAGGTGCTAAAATCACTTCTCAGTTAAACACAACAAATTATGAAGTAATCGATCAAATTCCAGATGTACAAAAAGAAACAGCGATGGAAAGTTTCTCTCATATGCGAGTTGCATTGGAATCTGGAGTAATTGACGGCTATGTTGCTGAAAGACCAGAGGCAGTATCTTCGACTGCTGCAAATGAAAACTTTGTATATGTAGAGTTGGAAGATGGTTTTGAAACGAAAGAAGAGGATACAGCCGTTGCAATTGGTCTTAAAAAAGGCGATGAAAATTTAGAAGCAATTAATGAAACATTAAAATCCATTTCTGAAGAAGAACGCAAACAGCTAATGGATGAAGCAATTGCAAATCAACCTGCAGCAAAATAATTTTCACATAGTAGCACTGGTCGAATTATCCGGCCAGTGGCTCTATTTTTTCAAACAGAGAAATAGATAAGGCAAGATGATTTTACTATCGAAACTTCAATTATGATATGTTCGATTTTCTAAAATATTTAGGAGGATATTTATGAGTTTAGATATTATACTCTCAATTCTAGAAGAGAATTGGCCAAGTTATTTACGTGGCGCATATATGACGTTAGTCATTGCTATTATTAGTACAATTATTGGTGCTCTTATCGGATTGTTTATCGGTGTTATGCATACGATACCCCTTCGTAAGAAATCGATAAAATCTGTTATTTTAAAAGTATTCAATTTCATATTAACAGTTTATGTGGAAATTTTCCGTGGTACACCAATGATTGTACAAGCAATGGTTGTTTTCTATGGTTTAGCTGCTTACGGATTAGAATTGGATCGCTTTGTTGCTGCCCTTGTCGTTGTCGGATTAAATACAGGTGCTTACATGGCTGAATATGTTCGTGGTGGGATTGCATCAATTGATAAAGGTCAATATGAAGCAGCTGAATCGATTGGAATGAGTCATTTTCAAACGATGCTTCATGTTATTTTACCCCAAGTTTTCAGAAATATTTTACCTGCAACGGGTAACCAATTCATTATGAATATTAAAGACTCTGCGGTATTAAGTGTAATTAGTGTAACGGAACTATTTTTTACGACAAAATCGATTGCCGGTGCAAACTTCCGCTTTGCAGAATCTTACGTTATAACATGTGTCATCTATTTAATCATGACATTAACCGCTACATTTATATTACGTTATATCGAACGAAAAATGGATGGCAAAAATGCCTATAAAGTAGAACAAAAACAAACGATTTAAAATCTTATCGCGTAAGGAGTAAACAAGATGGAAAAAGTAATTGAAATCAAACATCTAAATAAATCATTTGGTAACAATGAAGTTTTACGCGATGTGAACTTTTCAGTTTCGAAAGGTGAAGTGGTCTGTTTAATCGGTTCATCAGGTTCTGGAAAATCCACGCTACTTCGTTGTATTAATTTATTAGAAACGCCAACGGCTGGCGATATTATATATAATGGTACGAATATTTTAAATGATCAACATGACATTAAACGCTACCGTACCCATTTAGGAATGGTATTCCAACAATTTAATCTTTTTGATAATCATAATGTTTTAAGCAATTGTATTATTGGACAACAAAAAGTATTAAAACGAACAAAAGAAGAAGCAAAAAGAAACGCTTTAAATTATTTATCTGTTGTTGGAATGGAGAAATATGTTAATGCGAAACCGCGACAATTATCTGGTGGACAAAAGCAACGGGTAGCAATTGCTCGAGCGCTATCGATGGATCCGGAAGTAATGTTATTCGATGAACCAACATCTGCGCTAGATCCTGAAATGGTAGGAGAAGTTTTAAAGGTAATGCGTAAATTAGCAGATGAAGGTAGAACGATGCTTATCGTAACCCATGAAATGGAGTTTGCTCGAGAAGTATCGGACCGGATTGTTTTTATGGATAAAGGGGTTATTGTGGAAGAAGGTCCTCCTGAACAAGTATTAGTTAACCCATCTCAAGAAAGAACGAAAGAATTTTTAAAACGAACATTAAAATAATCGATGCGGGGCGATCCAAAATGGATTGCCCCTTTATTGTTGTAGTACTGGCATTTCAGTTAATTCATTTTCCTTTGTTAACTGTTCTTTAACTTCATCTCTATTCATTTTTTCATCTATCCGCTTTTTAAATATGGAAACGATAACTGACACAATAAATGCGGAAACGGAAGAATAAATGAAACCAATCCATCCTATTGAATATAAAGTTGTTAAAATGATGAAAAGGTCAGAAATGAATAATGTCTTTCCTGGATCCCATTGAAATTTTCTTTGTAAATAGAGTGATAAAATACTTGTTCCACCAAGGGATGATTTATTAAGGAACAAAAGGAGTACCCCGCAACCGACGATGACACTACCAACAATAACGCCAATCCAAGTAGGAATTGAGATTTCAGGCATTACCATCTCAGTTATATAGGACAATATACTAAGGATGGCAATGGCAAGGACAGTGGATAACGTAAACTGTAAACCTAGTTTTTTAATAGATAGGATAAAAAAAGGGATGTTCACTATCATATAGGTAATGGGAAAGATTAGATCAATCCAATAGGAAATGCTTAGTGCTAAACCAATCGATCCTCCTGTGCCAACATGAGCACTATGTAAAATAAAAACGCCAATGTTCACTATAAAGCAGCCTAAAAAAAGTTGTAAAAATCGCATAGATGTTTCCTCTCTAAATGATGTTTTTTGTCAAACTTTGTAACTTATCGTATAAATCGTATTATAAAAAAATTTAAGCTGCAATCGTTCCATGTAACGCGTTGAAACTTTAAATGGCTAAAGTGATTTATAGCTTCAAAACAAAAAGAGTCCTAGATTAGAACTCTTCATTGGGCTGAACTATTTATTCGATTTAATATACATTTCAAATGCTGGTTATGTAAAACTTTTCTAACTCGAGAAATCGTTTTATAAGTTGCATATGTTAATTCTTCTATTTCTTCGTAAGTATGTCCGTTTAATAACAAACGAGCGACTTCCAACCTTTGTGCAAAGGCTAGAATTTCTTTTTGTGTACATAAATCGTTAAAAAAATCTTCGCATTCTTCCATTGTTCGTAATGCGAGAAATGCCTTCATTAATTGTTCGGTTTTATAATCATACAAATTGTCCATTCATAACCTCCAATGGTAGACGTAAATTCATTATTTCTAAATAAACTTGAAAGTAAATGAATAGATTAAATAATATTAACTTCTAGAATTCCATTCAGAAATAATAATAAAGACAATGGCAAAAATAATAACAATCATAAAAAACCAACTTGGAACACCACTGAAAGACAAATCGATCACCTCTTCAAATAATGTAACATTTTTCATGATTTTCATACAATGGAGAACGAAAAATTCCACAAATGAATCGAAATCGTTTAAAATAGAAAAGAAAATAAAAGTAGGTCAGTTTAAAGTGAGGTAAAATGATGTTAAATTTAAAATGGAAAGATGCACCAACAATTCGCAAAGTAAAATGCGTCAATACAAATGCTGAAAAATACTTAGTATCCAATGTGTTAACAGTAGGGAAAGAGTACGAAGTGAAAAATGAAACTGAGGAATTTATCTTTGTCATCGATAACACTGGTAATGTTGGTGGCTATTATAAAGATTATTTTGAATAATGTACATTACAAAAGCACGATTGTTTTTTTAACGAAACAATCGTGCTTTATTATATAAAGGGGAGAAGAATCTTAGTATTATGAATGAATGTCCGGAAGTTTTGCTTCGATTGTCGCCTTTTGTTCATTGCTAATCGCTTGTACCCGTAATGTTTCTTCGATAGATTCGATTAATTGGTATTGTGTTTGTTTAAAGGAATCAATTTCTTCATGGGTAATTGGTTTCTCTTTGTTTTGGCCAGATGCTTCAATTATTTTAGCATTTTTCCGTAACATTTGTTCTGAAGTATCCATTAATCTGCGACTAGCAGATTCAGCACGCTGCTGTCGACTTAAACTAATCAACATTGCAATTTGTGTTTGCCATAAAGGAATCGTCGTCATGACCGATGCTTGAATTTTTTCCATTAACATTTGGTTCGTTTGTTGGATTAAACGAATTTGAGGTGCTGTTTGTATAGCAATTTCTCTAGAAATTTGTAAATCATATATTTTTTTATCCAACCATTCAATCGAACTTTTTAAATCATTTAAAAGCTGTTGATCCATTGGGTTAGCGGAAGTACTTGCTTTTTTCTCTAATTGAGGTAAATCGTGATTTAGTAAATCCTTTTTTTTCATTTCTCCAGCTGCAATAAACAGATTTATCCGGTGAAAATAATCTTCATTTAAATCAAACAAGTCATTTAACAATTTCATATCTGCCAACAAACCCTTTTGAGCATGTTGCAATTGAATACTTAAACGATCAATTTGTTTACTTAACCGATTATATTGGGTCGCAATTTCTTGTAACGAAGTTTTTGGCTGATTAAATAATTTTCTGAAGAAGCCTTTGTTTTTTTCAATTAAATCATCTGGATTCACTTTCTCTAAATGTTGCATTAATTTAAATAAAATTTCCCGAATAGGTGAGGTATCATTCCGTTGAACAGAAACTAACATATTATGGGTGAAGTTTTTTAGTTTTTGTTGAACTTCCTCACCAAAACGAAGGACATTTTCATATTGTGAAACGTCCAATTGGCTTGCTATTAACAATGCTTCCGATTGCTGGTCCCTATTTAAGGTATTAAAAGTGGGTGTATCAACCGAATAATCATGACGAATCGTCACATCAAAAAAAGAGCTTCCATTCTTTGAAAACTCTTCAAATGGATTAATGGCGCTCTTTTTTTCCGACACTATTTGTCACCTCTAAGTTCTATTTGCCTTTGCTGTTTTGCATTTTCAAACTTTACATAATCTAGTTCGATTTTTAAGTTTTCTAAATCCGATTCAAGGGCAGATTTTAAATCGTTTTCCATTGTTTCATGTAAGCCCTTTAATGTTCGACGTGTATCTTCTAAAGTAAGGTGTATTTCAGAATCTTTTACTTGTTGCTGAGATAACATGGAATAGTTTTCAGTTAACTGTACAGCAGATGGTAAATGGGAGTAGAAGAAATCTTCTACAGAATAAAATTTCCTCGGGTTCATTTGCACGATATTTATGATTCGTTTCGATATTTTTGTCATTTCATTTAACAATTTAAATGAACGTACTGACCGAACTTGAATAAACTGTTGTGTTAAAGAATGAAGATGTGATTTTGCCTTTTTAATTTGCATAGCAATTTGTTTATATTCAGAGCGGGAAATACCGAGCTCTTTGCATTTTTTTCTAATTTGAAAGGATTTGATCCCTTTATTACTTAAATAATAGGCAGCTATTGTAATAATTGGCACGAACAACATGCCCAAATCAAAATTAACTACGGTTATAATAAATACTGTAAAACTAGATAAAAAGTTGAATGCATGTCTAGTTATAAAATTCATAGCACCAAGCATAGTCGTACCTCCTTCATCTTATAAATGTATTACGTAAATGGTTTGTATAAAGTTTCAAAGTAAGTGTATTTTGTTTTGAAATAGATTCATTTTAAAGTTTCCACATTGCTAAAAAAGTAAAAGAATATTTTATACTTTTTATTATAGTATAACCATTTTAAACTTTACAAAAGATAGAACAACGAATACGAATTATCAGTTGTCCATAGCTTAATGGAGAATTGAAGTATGGATATTCTAAATAGTGAAAAGCAAACAATAAAGTCGAGACTTCAACTTTCAGAACAATAAAATTTCTTTTTTATACAAATTTTGTATCTTCTAAACGCTTCCGGTAGACATTTTCCATTGCATTCACTAAAATACATACTAATAGAAGGAAAGGATCGTCGTGCAGTGTATCAACTCATTTATATGAAGGCAGATTATGAACCATGGTGGAAATTTGAAGGTTGGGAATCCAATATTGTATTAACAAAACAATTTCAAACAGAAGCTGAATTGAAAAAGGGATTACAAGAAATGTTACAAGATTTCAGAAGTCGATATGAACATGAAGCAAATAAAGAAGGCGTATATTATGCCTTTTGGACAGATGAAGAGCGGGAATATTGTGATGCTTGTGATGATGATATACAAATTTATCATGGTATAATTGTGGAAAAATCGGTTTAAAATATTGTATAACCGATCAATTGACAGAAATAAAAGAAAAATGCGAAAAAAAGTGCATTTAATGTTTGACAAATTGTAATATGATGGTATACTTTAAGTAACAATAAAATTGCTAGGCCGGGTACAAATGATTCACATATTACAAAGAGTGATCGGTGTAAAGTCGGTACTCTTCGTAATATGTGAATTTTTTATTTCGGTAAAACAATCACATATTGTTAACATTTATTTTTTGGAGGTTTTCTTAAATGAAACAAGGTACAGTAAAATGGTTTAACTCAGAAAAAGGTTTTGGATTCATCGAAGTTGAAGGTGAAAACGACGTATTCGTACACTTCTCAGCTATTCAAGGTGAAGGTTTCAAAACACTTGACGAAGGTCAAAAAGTGGAATTCGAGGTTGTTGATGGTAACCGCGGACCACAAGCTGCTAACGTTGTAAAACTTTAATTATTACTAATTAAATGAGACCGTTAATCTGAGGCATCCCTAAATTTAGGGATGCCTCTTTATTTTGTTTTAAAAGAAGGAAGAGTAGGGCTCAATATTTTCTTTTTAACAATAATTATATTATGTTAACCAAATATTTAACTGGATTTCGTGAGAACTTATCACGCTATTAAAATAACAATAATTTTATTATGTAAACTTATTACATAAAAATAGACCACAAACTAAAGGGAAGTTTGTGGTCTATTAGTAAAAATTAATTAATTCCTTGAGCTTCTTTCCACTCTAAGAACTCATCGTAAGTTAGCTGTTTATCTAAAATTGAACCATCTTCTTGAATTTCAATAACGCGGTTGGCGATGGTTTGAATAAATTGATGGTCATGGGATGTGAAAATCATCGCACCTTTGAAACGAATTAATCCTTCATTTAAAGCTTGAATCGATTCAAGGTCAAGGTGGTTTGTAGGTTCATCTAAAAGAAGTACATTCGCATTGGAAAGCATCATTTTAGATAACATACAACGCACTTTTTCTCCCCCTGAAAGGACAGAAGGGGATTTTTTCACTTCTTCACCAGAGAACAACATACGACCTAAGAAGCCACGTAAAAATGATTCAGTCTCATCGTCAGGTGAATATTGACGTAACCATTCTACAAGTGATTTTTCTGTTCCTTGGAAGTATTGATCGTGATCAAGTTCAAAATAACTTTGAGTAGTTGTGACACCCCATTTGAACGAACCACTATCAGCAGGGCGACGTTCCATTAAAATGTCCATTAATGCCGTTTTTGCAATTGGATTCCCAATTAAAATAATTTTATCTTCTTTATTCATTGTAAAACGTACATCTTTAAATAACGTTTCCCCATCTTGCGTCGCTGTTAAGCCATCAACAGTTAATACGTCATTACCGATTTCACGCCCAATTTGGAAGTTAATGAAAGGATATTTACGGCTAGAAGGTTTAATATCTTCTAGTTCAATTTTCTCTAACATTTTTTTACGTGAAGTTGCTTGGCTAGATTTCGAAGCATTAGCAGAGAATCGAGCAACGAAGGCTTGTAATTCTTTAATTTTTTCTTCTTTTTTCTTATTTTGGTCTTGTGCCATTTTAAGTGCTAATTGACTAGATTCATACCAGAAATCATAGTTACCAACGTAAAGTTGGATTTTCCCAAAGTCAAGATCTGCGATGTGCGTACACACTTTATTTAAGAAGTGACGGTCATGGGAAACGACAATAACTGTATTTTCAAAGTTAATTAAAAACTCTTCTAACCATTTAATTGCTTTTAAATCTAAATGGTTAGTAGGCTCATCTAGTAATAAGACATCTGGCTTACCGAATAAAGCTTGGGCAAGTAATACTTTTACTTTATCCGAACCTTCTAGTTCAGCCATCTTCATGTAATGAAGATCATCACCAATACCTAAACCGTTTAATAATGTGGCAGCTTCTGAATCTGCTTCCCAACCGTTTAAGTCTGCGAATTCTCCTTCTAATTCAGCAGCACGCATACCGTCTTCATCAGAGAAATCTTCTTTCATATAAATCGCATCTTTTTCAACTTTCACTTCCCAAAGACGTTTATTCCCCATGATAACTGTATCAAGGACGTTGAATTCATCGTATTCGAAGTGATTTTGTTTAAGGACGGAAAGACGTTCATCTTTCCCCATTGAAACATGACCTTCTTGGGGTTCAATATCCCCAGATAAGATTTTAAGAAATGTTGATTTACCAGCACCATTTGCACCGATTAAACCATAACAGTTTCCAGGTGTGAATTTAATATTTACGTCTTCAAATAGTTTACGATCGCCATAACGAAGACCTACATTACTAACTTGGATCATGTAAGCTCCTCCTTTTATTGTTATTCAGTTTCAAATTGTTTTTAAAAGTGATGTTCTATTTTCTCTTTTGTACACAATGTTTCTATTATAACACGTAGTATGAATATTTTAAACAATGAACGTGTTTAGAATAAATTATTTACTTTCCATTTTCTAAACGAATAGGGAGTACTATCCGTTATACTGTTCCGCATATGATTTTATGTTGATAGGTTGTCCTAGTCTTAAAAACAAAGTCATATAGATTTGCTTTCTAACTAGATGAGGAAAAGAATTGGAGGAATGGAGAATGTGTAACAAAAAAGTGTATGTGCTGGATACAGGTACGATGAAGATGGATAAAAACTATATGATTGCGATGCATAATCCTGCAAGTATTGACAATCCAAACCCGCCAGCTGAGTTTGTTGAATTTCCAATTTATGCGGTGTTAATAGATCACCCAGAAGGGAAAATTCTTTTTGATACTGGATGCAATCCTGATGGCATGGGGGAAAATGGACGTTGGCCAGAAGGGGTTCAAAAATTATTCCCTACTTTTGCTAGCGAGGAATGTTATTTAATTAACCGTTTAGAGCAATTAAAAGTGAGTCCGAAAGATATTAAATATGTCGTTGCTTCCCACCTTCATTTGGATCATGCGGGTTGTTTAGAACTATTTACAAATGCAGAAATTATCGTACATGATTCAGAATTATCCAACGTGATGAAAATGTTTGCGATGTCACGGGATATGGGTGCCTATATATGGGGAGATGTAATGGCATGGATTCAACATGATTTACGTTGGCGTACGATTAAACCATATGAAAAAGAAGTGACCCTTGTAGAGGGGATTAAAATCATTAATTTTGGACCTGGACATGCTTATGGGTTATTAGGGCTTCATATCGAGCTGCCTGGCGCGGGTAATTTATTGCTTGCTTCTGACGCCCTTTATACGGCTGAAAGTTTTGGCCCTCCTGTTAAACCCCCTGGAATTTTATATGATTCCGTCGGCTACAACGCAACAGTAGAATACATTCGGAAATATGCAAATGAATATAATTCAACGATTTGGTTTGGTCACGATGCAAATCAATTTAAAACATTGATTAAATCGACGGAAGGTTATTATGAATAACTAAATAATAGTCAAAAGGGGAGAGGTCATTTGAAAATTAAATCAGCTATACTAAGATCTTCCGGTGTAGCACAACCTTATACGAAAAGTAAACCAATCCAAATTGAAACGGTTGAACTTGATCCTCCTGAAAAAGGGGAAGTGCTAGTAAAAATAAAAGCGGCAAGTTTGTGCCATTCTGATTTGTCAGTAATCAACGGTAGTAGACCACGTCCATTGCCAATGGCACTCGGTCATGAAGCTTCAGGTATAGTGGAGCAAGTAGGAGAAGGGGTAACGAATTTTTCACCTGGAGATAAAGTGATTTGCATTTTTGTTCCTAGTTGTGGTCATTGTATCCCTTGTTCAGAAGGAAGACCTGCCCTTTGTGAGCCAGGTGCTGCGGCAAATGGAAGAGGCACGTTAATTGGCGGAGGCATTCGTATTCATACTGAAACAGAGGATATTGCTCACCATATTGGAGTATCCGCCTTTTCGGAATATGTCGTTGTATCGGAAAACTCCTTAGTTAAAATAGAAGAGGATTTACCATTTGAAAAATTAGCCTTATTCGGTTGTGCAGTTATTACGGGTGTCGGTGCAGTTGTGAATACAGCGAATATTAAACTTGGCAGTACTGTTGCGATTGTTGGATTAGGTGGAATTGGTTTAAGTGCATTAATTGGAGCAATTGCTTCCGGTGCCAGAGAAATTATTGCGATTGATATTAATGAAAATAAGCTAAAACAAGCATTGAAATTTGGTGCAACCGCTGTATTTAATTCAAAGGATGAAAATATCAGTGAAAAGGTAAAAAACTATTCGAATGGGGGAGTCGATTATGCCTTTGAAACAGCTGGGGTAGTAGCAGCAATGGACGTTGCCTATGCTGTTACAAAACGAGGAGGCACAACAACAACGACGGGATTACCCCATCCGGAGCATAAATTTGCTTTTCCTTATGTATCGTTAACAGCTGAAGAAAAGACTATTAAAGGTTCTTATGTTGGCAGTTGTGTTCCGAAACGGGATATACCACGTTTCATTCAAATGATGAAGCAAGGTCGATTACCCGTGGATCGTTTAGTATCCAATATTATTTCACTAGAAGAAATTAATGAAGGTTTCGATTTGCTTGCTACAGGGGATTCATCTCGAATTATAATAAAAATGGACTAACATTTTACTAATAGGAAAAAAATCGATTAAAACTACTGTTAAACCTATTAGGACAGTAGTTTTTTTATTTTACATATCGTTTTCGTTTTTTGTCAGCGCCATCTATCAATAGTATACTGTTCTTTATGATGTAAAAAGAGGGGTATGACATGTTGCAGCAAGCAGTTCAAGTATTAAAAAATTATTTCGGATATGATTCCTTTCGTATCGGTCAACAACAAGTAATCGAAAATGTTTTAAATAAGCGTGATACATTATGTGTTATGCCAACAGGTGGGGGTAAGTCCCTTTGTTATCAGGTTCCTGCCCTTTGTTTTGAAGGAACGACGATCGTCATATCACCACTTATTTCTTTAATGAAAGACCAGGTCGATTTATTACATAGTAATGGCATACAAGCAGCCTATATAAATAGTTCTTTAACGTTTAGTCAGATGGATCAAGTGATGGAAGACGTAGAAAAGGGACTCGTCAAGCTGCTGTATATTGCTCCAGAACGTTTAGAAAATGAATCTTTTCGTCAAAAATTAGCTAGACTTTCAGTTCCTTTTATAGCGATAGATGAAGCCCACTGTATTTCCCAATGGGGTCATGATTTTCGTCCAAGTTATCGAACGATTGCATCCCTTTTAAACCTATGGGAAGTTAAACCGACAGTCATTGCTTTAACGGCAACGGCTACTCCTACTGTTAGTCAGGACATTTGTTCTTTATTAAACATAAAACAGGATGATACATTCATCACTGGTTTTGAAAGGGATAATTTATCATTTAAAGTACTCGTAGGGGAAAATAGAGAACGCTTCATCAAACAATATGTGAAAAATAATTCAAACGAGGTAGGAATTATTTATGCCGCTACGAGAAAATCCGTTGAAGCAGTATATGATTCGTTATTAAAGTTAGGAATACGGGTCGCAAAATATCATGGTGGTATGGGAGAGAAGGAAAGAACGGTAGAGCAAAATCGGTTTTTACAAGATGAAGTGCAAGTAATGGTTGCGACGAATGCCTTTGGAATGGGGATTAATAAAACGAATGTTCGTTTTGTTATTCATTATCAAATGCCTCGAAACATGGAAAGTTATTATCAAGAAGCGGGGCGAGCGGGGCGCGATGGTTTACCAAGTGAATGTATTTTATTATATAGCTCGTCAGATGAACAAACACAACGGTTTTTAATTGACCAATCCCAAGATCGGTCACGCATTCCATTAGAACTTGAGAAACTTCAAAGTATGGTGGATTACTGTCATACTGAAAATTGTTTACAGTCCTACATTATGCAATATTTCGGAGAGAAGGAATCGAAAGATTGTGGACAATGTAGCCATTGTACCGATGAACGTCCAAAAACAGATGTTACGAAGGATGCACAAAAGGTCCTTTCTTGTGTCGTTCGAATGGGTCAAAAATTTGGGAAAACAATTACTGCTCAAGTTTTAGCAGGTTCCCGCAATAAAAAAATCGAAAACTTTAAAGGATTGTCTACCTTTGGTATTTTAAAAAATATGAATGCCAAGGAAATTTCAAATTTCATAGAGTTTTTAATTTCTGAAAGATTGTTGTTAGTTCAACCGGGTCAATATCCGACTATTTATGTATCCGATGAGGGGAAAGAAGTATTGCTCGGCAAAAGAAAGGTTTGGCGTCGGGTGAAAATTGAACAAACGGTTATTAAAAGAGATGATCCGTTGTTTGAACATTTGCGCGCTGTTCGAAAAGAAATAGCAGAACAAGAAGGGGTTCCTCCATTTGTCGTATTCTCAGATAAAACATTAAAAGATATGTGTGATAAGAAACCAATCGATGAACAAACGTTCTTAGAGGTAAGTGGAGTAGGTCAAAACAAGCTGGAACGTTATGGCACAATATTTATTAATGCAATTAAAGAATTTCACTAAACAAAAAACCGACAAATGTTAAATTTGCCGGTTTTTTTACTATTTCCAATGTTGATTAATAAATTCATCCCGACCTGATTTTTCCCGGTCTTCTTTATAATGATTAGGCTCTTTTTTATAATAATCTTGATGATAATCTTCCGCTTCATAAAACGTGGAAGCTTCTAAAATTTTCGTTACAATTGGTTTTTTAAAGCGACCGCTGTCAGCTAATTGTTGTTTTGAAATTTCTGCCAATTTTTGCTGTTCTTCTGAATGATAGAATATCGCTGTTTTATAAGACTCTCCTCGATCATGGAACTGTCCACCGTCATCTGTTGGATCGATTTGCATCCAATAGATTTCAAGAAGTTTTTCATATGGAAAAACAACAGGGTCAAATTCAATTTGAACAACTTCTAAATGCCCCGTATCACCTTTCTTAACTTGTTCGTATGTAGGGTTTTCTACTGTGCCACCCATATAACCAGAAGTTACTTTATGTATGCCATCCCATTCTACAAATGGTTTCACCATACACCAAAAACAACCACCTGCAAATGTTGCTTTTTCCATAAAATGACGCCTCCAATGCTTAAAATAAATAGTATTGTACCATGATAGATAGAATGAAACAATTTTAACATTATTCAATCAATCTCACAAACGACTAGCTTTGACTAATAAATATGGTTAAATTTAAGATTTCTTTTTTTGGTCATAGTATAATATGGTAAAAACAAATCTTTTTTTGAACATACTGTTTATTTATTGCGTTTTTGAAGGGGAGTGTAAATAAGATGGATGAGCAACAAACACATGAAACAAGACAAACTCGATATAAAAAAAGAAAACTACGAAAGGGACGAGTTTTCTTTACATTCATATTATTACTATTAATCGTTATAGCAGCATACTCTATTTTCCAGTATCGAAGTGGCCTTAAGTTGGCTGGCGAAACGAAACTACCGGAAGAGGAATTTGTACCCGATGAGGCAATGGAAAACATTGAAAATTATTTAATCGTTGGTGTTGACAGTAGAGGGGAAGAAAAGTCCCGTTCCGATACGATGATGGTCCTTTCTTGGAACAAGGATACAAATGATTTAAAATTAGTATCCTTTATGCGGGATATTTATGCAGATATACCAGGTTATAAATCTTATAAATTAAATACGGCCTATTATTTAGGTGGTGTCCAACTATTAAAAGATACATTAAACTCTATGTTTGATGTACCAATTCACCATTATGCGTTAATTGATTTTAAAAGTTTCGAAGCAATGATTGATATTTTAGCTCCCGATGGAATTGAAATGGATGTTGAAAAAGACATGTCTGCTCATATTGGGGTAACTTTAACAAAAGGTATCCAAAAGCTAAATGGTAAAGAACTACTTGGCTATGCGCGGTTCCGACATGATGCGGAAGGGGATTTTGGACGTGTAGAGCGCCAACAAAAAGTGATTGAAGCGTTAAAAGAAGAAATTCTATCACCGAAAAATGTTGGTAACATACCGAAATTAGTAGGAGCTGCGAAAGGCTATGTGACAACTGATTTAACAACGGGAGAGGAGTTAAAAACGGTTCTATCTATTGTTGCAGGTGGAGGGTTAGAAATAGAAAAGATGACAATCCCAGTAGAAGGAACTTATAGCTATAATTCCTATAGCGATGCTGGCGATGTGATAGAAATTGATACGGAAGAAAATAAACAATTGCTACATGATTTTTTAAAGCTGGAATAGGAGTAAATTCTTCCAAAAAATATTATAAATGATAAAATAAAAGTAATTATAAATTTTCATAGGTTGACGGGGTGGTTTTTTGGAAAGAGAAAAAGGTTATGAGGATCGTTTATTACGGAATAAAACATCTTTCTTCCAATCAAGATTTATTCGTTTTTTAGGTGGAAAGAATCTATTATTCCTTCTTATTTCATTACTATTAGTTGGTTGTATCGTATTTATATTTGATAAAGTTTCGTTTATTTTTTACCCCCTTCAAGTATTATTTGAAGTTGTTATCTTACCGGGTGTGCTAGCGATTATTGGGTATTATTTATTAAGACCTTTTGTACGTTTAGCAGAAAAAAGCGGTAAAGGAAAAGTTCCTCGTGGCCTTGTTATATTAATACTGTATGTCATTGTGGCAGCACTCATGACATTACTAGCTCTTATCGTATATCCATTTTTACGAGATCAATTTATGAATTTAATTCAAGAATTTCCAATTTATTTTATGGCGTTAATCGAAAATATTGTGACGTATTTAAATAATTCGAAATTTGATGAACTGTTCACAAGATTCAATTTCGATTACGATGCTGTTTTAATGAATGTGACAAATGATCTTGTTTCTACAATGAAAGATACTTTTGCAAATGTTGCTTCAACACTTGCTTCAGGGATAACAGGATTTGTATCAACATTAACAGGGATTTTATTATCACTAGTTACAGTTCCGTTCATATTATTTTATTTACTTTATGAAGGTGAAAAGCTACCGAAATTTATTTTACGTTTGTTCCCACCTCGAGCTCGAAATGAAGTTGGACAAGTAATGAAAGAAATGGATAAGCAAGTAAGTTCTTATATATTAGGACAAATACTCGTTTCCATTTGTATCGGTGTGATGATGACCATCGGATTTTTAATCATCGGATTAGATTACGCCTTCTTATTAGGTATTTTAGCGATGATTACAAGTGTCGTACCTTATTTAGGTCCTGCTATTGCCATTACACCAGCCCTTGTCATTGCGATTGTTAACTCACCATTTATGTTAGTGAAATTAATTATCGTATGGACGATTGTCCAATTAGTTGAAGGGAAATTTATTACGCCTAATATTATGGGGAAATCCCTTTCCGTTCATCCAATTACAATTATCTTCGTACTATTAACAGCAGGATCCTTATTTGGAGTTGCAGGGGTAATTTTAGGTATACCTGGTTATGCCTTATTTAAAGTGTTAGTAAGCCATTTATTTAGTCTGTTGAAAAGACGATATAACCGTTTTGAACAGGATCCAGAAAACAAATATGAAAGTTAAACAAAAAATGTCTCTTATTGTAAGAGACATTTTTTTCTATAAAGAAAGTCCTTAAAGTGACAAAATGTACTTTAAGGACTTTTTATGTGGATTAAATTGAGGCTCTAAAATATTTGTTGGGGTACAGATAAAATTCAGAAAAAATAAACACGCAATCTCCTAATTTTGTTAGACTTT